>JANLZV010000152.1:0-1658 GCA_031366425.1 Pyrinomonadaceae bacterium
GGGGCTTGATTCCGTGGGCCTCAAATTCTTTGTCTGAAAAGCTACGCCCAAAAAAACCACGTTCATCCTCGAACCTTTCCGGCTCGATTACGAACCCGCCTTTCAATTTAGTTTCCCTGAAAATAATTCCCATGTTTAGTCCAACCGTGATTTAAGAAATTGTCGCGCTTGAGCCGGCTTTTACACCACCTTAACTGACGGGATGGGGATAATAAAACGCCCGCCCCGGCGTCGGTATTCCGACTGCTGCGCCAGAATCTCGTCAGCGAAATTCCAGGTCAGCAGCAGCACGTAGTCTGGCATGTCCGTCCGCAACTTTCCCGGCTCATGAATGAAAAGATGCGTGCCCGGAGTGTAGTAGCCCTGTTTGACAGTGCTCCGATCCACGACGTAGTCGAGCGTCTCGCGGCCGATGCCGAAGTAGTTCAAGAGCGTACTGCCTTTTGCCGAGGCGCCGTAGACGGCGATTCGCTTACCGCTATCTTTCAGTTTTCGCAGAAGGTCGAGCAGTTCGCTGCGTAGACTTTCGACCTGACCGCCGAACCCGAGATAAAAATCAACTTCACCCACGCCCCAGGCGGCTTCCTCGCGCAGCAAGTTGGCTACTGACGAATCGCCTTGCAAAGCAGTTGCGCTTCCAGGTTCGCTGTCTTGAATGTGTCCAGCGTATATCCGCAGCGTGCCCCCATGGATCGGCAGGCGTTCTACACGTTCGATGCCGAGACCGTGGCGGCGAAACAATCGGTCAAGCGCGGTCAGCGAAAAATAACTTAAGTGCTCATGATAGATGGTATCAAACTCACAACGGTCGATCATCTCCTTCACGTAAGGCACTTCGACCACGGCTACGCCATCCTCCTTCAATAGCCTGCTGATGCCACGCACGACTCCGTTGAGATCCGCTACATGGGCCAGCACGTTATTGGCATGAATAACGTCAGCGCGTCTGCCTTCCGCGCGCAGGCGTTCGCCCACTTCGTCACCAAAGAAGTCGCAGATGGTAGGAATGCCTCGCTCCTGCTCGGCGATCCGGGCGATGTTGGTAGCCGGCTCGATGCCCAGCACCGGCACCCCCGACTGCTGGTAATACTGGAGCAGATAACCGTCGTTACTCGCAATTTCGATGACGAGACTCTCAGTGCCGAGGGCTCGCGACCGCACTAGTTCGCCGGCAATTTTCGCCGCGTGGCGCAACATCGTGTCTGAGAAGGATGAGAGGTAGAAGTATTCGCGAAACAGCTTTTCAGGCGGAACCGTCTCTGTGATCTGGACCAGCGAACAACTGGGACAAAAAGCCAACTCCAAGGGGTACGTCTCTTCGGGCTCGGCGATTTGCGCTGCCGTTAACAGTGCGTTTGCGAGCGGCGTGCGTCCTAACGAAAGAACGTTTTCGAGACGCAGGTCGCCGCAAGAACGGCATGCGTACGGGTGGCTATCAATCATCTGACTTCGGTTCCAAAAAATTCCTTGTACCAATCGATCGTCGACCCCAACCCTTCGTCAAGAGTGAAGAGTGGACTCCAACCAAGGACTTGCCGGGCCTTCTCGGCGCTCAAGTATTGGTGCCGGATTTCGTTTACCGCTTCGTTCCGGACCTCGGGCTTAACGTCGGTGCCCATGGACCTGAGGATCCGTTCGACCAACTCGAGCACAGTCAC
>JANLZV010000335.1:0-3484 GCA_031366425.1 Pyrinomonadaceae bacterium
TTCCGCGAACGCACCACGGCGTGGGAAGCCCCACGCATCCCGGCAAGCATCACCGTCGCGCTCGTGTTGACGATTCTCGGCGTGTTCTACCTTGGCATCTTCCCCGGTCGCGTCATCCAGTCTTTCCGGGTGCGACAACCGGCAGTCGGACAACTCCGGCGCTGACGATGTGGCGACGATGGCACCTGCAACACATGTCAGCCGCTTCGCTGCGGCAATGTTGATTGAGCTTAACGAAGGCGTTGGGGACAAACAAAACGAAAGCAGTTAACGAAGCGACGACAGTCGAAGTTCAAGCGTCGGGTCCGTCAACACTGCCCGTCCCGACGCGCACGCGCCTGTCCGCGCCCGACACGCTCGCCACCGAGATCAAATCGATATTGGACACGCACTGGCTGCCGCGCTTTTACCGCGAACAGATTCTGCCGTTGCGCACGCGTGCTTTTAATTTACCGGAAGCGTCGGCGACCATGCTCAAGCCGAATGATGTGACCGCGCAGCACACCCTGCTCGGCGTCGAGTTAAAGATCGGGCGGCGGCGCGTTTCGTGTCCAGATTTAGCGACGGCACGTTACCTAGCTGTTTTTGCCCGCGCGCGTTGCGCGGCGGTTGCCGTCCCCTATGATATCAGCCGCATTTCGCTCATCGCCGACGAACTCGAATCCGGCTGGCAGCGCATGTTGCTGCTCGTCGAGTACCTCGCGGCTGAGCGCAGCCGCCAAACACGCGCCCGCCTCCGCTCGTCGCTGATCGAAGAAGTGCGGCGCGGGATCGCCGAAGCAGGCGCTGGCACGGCGGTTCCGCAGTTCAACCAAAATACCAAACAGCGGGGATAGGGTTCGTGAGCGCCTTTCGGGCGACTCACCGCACAACAGTAACGATGCAAGACGCCAAACACATCATGCCGCCCGACCAATCGGAGCCGCTGCCCTTCCCCTTCAACCAGCGTCCCTTCTGCCGCTACGAACCCATCGAGAAGCGCATCGAAGCGGCGCGCGTGCTGATTGTGGACGACCTGTTGCGCGACGAAGGCGATTTGTCAGACGTGGCCCGTTCCGAGTGGGGGCGACGTGCCGCCTCACACCTCCAACGCGAACGCCAGATCGCAACACTCGCGCTCGGCAACATCCGCAACAACGTCTCGCGCCTCGTGCAACACCCGGAAACTCAAGTCACGCACCTGTCGGAAGTAGCGGAGGCCGCGCGCGCGTTTCAGCCGCAGGCCATTGTGATGAGTGGTACGCTCCGCGACTTCGACTACTACCATCCCGCGCTGATCGAGAATTTCGGTCGTTTCATTCGCACGACCAAGACGCCGGTACTCGGCATCTGCGGCGGACACCAACTCGTCGGCCTCGGCTTCGGGGCGCGCGTCATAACCCTCGACAACCGCGAGCAGCACGAGAACCGCGATGCTCGGACGTTCGAGTATCAATATCGCTTCATTCGCATTGTCGAAGCGGAAGACCCGATCTTCAGCGGCACCCATGATCCCGACAGCGGCGTGTGGCAAGACTATACGACCGAGGCGAGCATTCTCCGCGTCTGGCAGAATCATGGATTGCAACTCGACCACGTGCCCGAAGGCTTCCACCTGCTCGCTACCGCCTACATCTGCCGCAATCAAATGATGGTTAAGCGCAGCGAGGGTCAACTGATCTACACCGTGCAGTTCCACCTCGAAAAATCTTTCGAGGATTGGGATAAGACCCGCGCCACCCGCTGGGAACATCCCAACGAGTCGCGCGACGGGCGCGTCATCTTCGAGAACTTCTTGCGCGAATCACTGAATCATCAACAAGGCTAAGCGCGAAAAATTCGCCAACGCGACGAAGAGGAATTTGAAGGGGGTGGAGGAAAGTTAACTTTCCTCCACCCCCTCGTTGCGTCTCAATGTGGTAGACCAATTTCCATTTCGCTCAACCGAAGCCGACGGCTAAGCCACTGGCACGTTCTCCATCGTGCGCTCGATCAAACGATCCACCACCGCTTTGAGGTCTTGCGTCTCGCTAAACACTTGCAGTTGCTCGTCCGCCGAAGTGCCGCGTTCCAGAATGGTGTGGATGTGTTCCACTTCTTTGCGCGAGTCAAGATCATCGAGTACATCGTCCACGAAGTCGAGCAGTTCGAGGATAAGGTCGCGTACCGGCACCTCTTTTTGTTTACCGAAGTCCACCATCTTGCCGTTCAGTCCGTAGCGTACCGCGCGCCATTTGTTCTCCTCAACCAGCATCCGGCGGTAGAGGCGAAAGCCGAGGTTTTTATCGATCAGGCGATCCAGTTTGGCGACGATGGCTTGGAACAAAGCGGCAATGGCAATCGTGTCATCAACACGCGTCGGGATATCGCAGACGCGAAACTCCAGTGTGGGAAAGAACGGGTGCGGGCGCACGTCCCAGTAGATTTTCTTGCCGTCGTCGATGCACTTGGTCTTAACCAGCAGATCGATGTAGCGTTTGAACGAGCCGTGCGAGTCGAAGTGATCAGGGATGCCGGTGCGCGGAAACTTCTTGAAGACCTCGGAGCGATACGACTTGAGGCCGGTGTTGAAGCCGAGCCAGAACGGCGATGAAGTGGTAAGCGCCAAGACGTGCGGCAGGAAATAACGCGCCGCGTTCATAATGTTGATCGCCCGGTCGGGATCGTCAATGCCGACATGGACGTGCAGCCCGAAGATCAGCAGCGAACTCGCCACCATCTGCAACTCTTCCACGATCAGCGCGTAGCGGTCGGCCTCGAAAATTTCCTGATCCTGCCAGTGCGAGATCGGATGCGTCGAAGCGGCGACGATGGCGAGGTTGTTCTTCCGCGCCAGCCCCGCGATCACGGAGCGCAGGTTGGTAATGTCGGCGCGCGCTTCCTGAATGTTTTTGCAGACGCCGGTGCCGACCTCGATCATGGACTGGATCATCTCCGGCTTGACCTGCTCGCCGAGCAGCATCGTGCCCTCGGCGAGAATCTCCGAAACGTGCGAACGCAACTCGCGCGTCTGCGGATCGACGATCTGAAACTCTTCCTCGATGCCTAAAGTGTACTTGTCGAACATAAGTGTTCTCCGCGCTTGTGACTCGTACCCGCCTGTGAACGACCGCCGCGCTGCCCGCCCTCGATTCGACGCAAGAATTTTATAGTGATCTTGAAACGACGGCCTTGAGCCGCCCATCGCCCGGCATCATCCGCCGTGTCACAAAAACCGCGCTATTCGCGGTCGGGTTCATGCCGTTGTTGAGTGCGTCCTCACTTCATGCGCTCACTGCTCATGATAGACGCTCAAAATGCAGCCGTTCTCCTTAGACAATTCCGCCACTGCCGTTCCCCCATCAGAACCGTCAGGTAAACTACCAGTCACGGTCCAGACTCCGTCTTTCAAGATTGCTTTGTAAGGCTTTTCTCTTTCTACCTGCTCCCTACCATAGATGGGCGTCCATACAGCAACTGCTATCGAGATCGCGACTTTCTCGTTTGGGACGTAACTTTTCGGCGG
>JANLZV010000393.1:0-5272 GCA_031366425.1 Pyrinomonadaceae bacterium
TGCTGACGCCGGTCGCCCACCGCGTAATGCATAAGTTTCACGTCGACTAGAAGTCAGGCCGCATGCTGCTCAGCTAACGCCATCGAAGGTGCAACCACTGGGTTAGAGCCTGCGTAACAAACTAACCCGCAGACTAGCTGGCAGACTCTATGGCAGATCGAAGAACCAAGCCACGATTAAGCATCAACCTTGGCGCGGAATGGGAAAGCGCTGGGGAAACGCGCAGCGCGCGCATCACAAACTTGTCAGAAGGTGGCTGCTATCTCGATTCAGTGGGCGACGTCAGACGCGGAGAGATTGTCGGGTTCCGGGTTTTGTTGCCTGACGACGACTGGCTCTATCTCGAAGGGGAAGTCAGGCATCACACTGCCGGGGAAGGGTTCGGCGTACAGTTTGTAGAGCTCAATGAAGAGCAGGAGAGTAAACTGAAGGCGCTCATCACCAGAGCGAGTGAATCAGATCGCCTCGGAATCTCTGCCGACCTGGTTGAAGAATAGGTGTTTCATCAAGGGTGCAGCTGAAACCCTTGAAGTTTGCGCCCCGCGCGATCTTAAAATAGATAGTGCTTGAAACTCCGTAGAACTAGCATGTACTCTGGGCGAGCATGATTTCTATCGCCTTCCTGAACACTCCTGCCTTTGCCGGCTGCCGTTCCCGTTTGGAAAATAGGACCAATTAAACGATGGCCATTCACGGCACTCTTACGACAATGAGTGTTCCCGATCTGCTCCAGTTCCTGGCGACTGGCAGAAAGACTGGTTCGCTCAAGTTCAGCCGCGAGCGCGTCGTGAAACAGATCTATTTTGAAGCCGGCGTGATCGTGGGCTCGTTTTCAAATGATCCGAATGAATATTTCGGCCAGGTGATGATTCACTACGGCAAGCTGGACGAAGCCCGGCTTCAGGCGGCGATGGAGGTGCAACGGAAGGACGGGGGCCGTCTCGGCGAAATTCTGATCTCGCAGGGACTCGCGTCTGAAGTCGACGTGCTTGAAATCCTGCGCACTCGCACGCTCGAAATTATTTATGATTTGTTCCTTTGGAACGAAGCCCAGTTTGAGTTTTTCGATGGTGATCCATTTCCCGAAGATATGATTCGGATAAGTGTGCAGCCCACCTCGGTCACCATGGAAGGCATTTACCGCGTCGATGAATGGTCGCGCTATCGCGAACTGATTCCCTCGGATCGTTGCATCATGGAGCTGGTTCCGGGGTGGACGAAATCTTTGAGCGTAGGCAAAGAAGTACGCATGATTTTGTACTTCCTGGAGAAGCGAATTCCGGTCGCCGAGATTTGCTACAACATGCACAGCTCAGCGTTTCACGTTTATGCTCAATTGTATGAGCTGGTAAGAGACGGAGTGGCGCGCGTGGCTGGTGAAGCGCCCGCACCGCCAGAGGCTGAACCGGAAGCAGTTGATAGTCCTTCGACGGTTTCGGAACTCCTGTGGGCCGCGCGCGCGGAATTCAACGACGGCAAGCCTGAACGCGCCTTGTCCCTGGTCCAGAAAATATTGGAGCAGGAACCCAAAAATGCCGGAGCGCAATCGCTCTTAGGCGCTGCCGAAGAAGCGCTGGTTAAGCAAATTTATTCCACGGAATTTTCGCGACAGGCAGTTCCCAAGTTGCTGGTGGCGCTGGAAACCCTGACGTTTGACGACATTGGCGCGCAAGAGGGATTTATGCTTTCGCGTATAAATGGAGTTTGGGATATAGAATCGATACTTTCGATTTGCCCGTTTCGCGATGTCGACAGCCTGAGGATGATCAAGGCGCTGTTGGATAAGGGCGTGATCGGCTTCTAAGTACAGCAGGAGTTTCCGTATTCGCGCGTTCTCAAATACTGAGTTTTGGTCTCGCCCCCAAAGAATCCTTTCGTAGACTTCCCAACTCGCGGCCGCATTCAATGAAGAAGAGTTTGAGTTACTTCGGTAGAAGACAGTTCCTGCAATACGCCGGCCTTTCCGGCGCGGGATTGATAGGAGTCTCGCAATTCGCAGAAGCGTTTAGTTTGGGAAACGTTGCCGCGCATAAGTTTGGTCCAGCCACTACTGCCGGTTATGGCCCACTGGCCCCCTTAAAAGCGACCGGCACCGACGATGTGGTCCTCGCCCTGCCTGCTGATTTTCAGTACACCGTATTCAGCAAGACGGGCGACCATATGTCAGACGCACACCCCACGCCGCGAGCGCATGACGGGATGGCTGCCTTCCAAATTGGCAAAGAGCTGCGCCTCGTGCGTAATCATGAAATTAATAACTACGTAGGAAAACCTGGCGTGGCCCTCGGACCAAAGCCATACGACGAACTGGCTGGAGGGGGAACCACCACTCTCGTTATCGATCCAATTACTCGGACCGTGATCAGAGATTTCATCAGCCTTGGTGGCACGCTGGTTAACTGCGCAGGTGGTCCAACGCCGTGGAACAGTTGGATCAGTTGTGAAGAAACGGTCCTGGGGCCGGAGCGGCTCAGTGACACCGATAACGGCGCGCGCGGTGGATTTGGCAAGCCGCATGGTTACTGTTTCGAAGTGCCTGCGAATAGCAACAGCGCCGTTGAAGCAGTGCCGTTGAAAGAGATGGGAAGATTTGTTCACGAAGCGGTCGGCGTCGATCCCCGTAGCGGAATTGTTTATCTCACGGAGGATCTGGCGAGTTCGGGATTCTATCGATTCGTGCCGCGTAAGCGTGGACATTTGGCTGCGGGTGGCCAGTTGCAGATGTTAGCGATTGAGGGCAAACCACGCTATGACACGCGTTCGGAGCAAAGAGTCGGGGCTCAGTTTCCAGCGACCTGGGTTGATATTAAGAATCCCGATCCGCCAGACGCTGCATTGGATAGCCTTGCGGTATTCAAACAAGGCTTTGCTGAGGGTGGCGCAACGTTTCGGCGACTGGAAGGGTGTCACGCGGGAAACGGTCACATCTATTTCACCTCAACCAGCGGCGGCGACGCGAAGCTGGGCCAGGTATGGCGCTACACTCCTAATGGTTCCGAACGCGGCTTGCTAAAACTACTATTCGCCACCACCGACTCTACCGTGCTCAACATGCCGGACAATCTCTGCCTGGCCGGTAAAGATCGGCTGGTAATTTGCGAAGACAACGACGCAGCAAATCATTTGAGGATCCTAACGCCCGAAGGGCAGATTGTGGACCTCGCTAAGAATATCTTGGCGGGTTCGGAAACGAAGGAATTCGCTGGAGTAACATTCAGCCCTGATGGTCAGACACTCTTCGTGAACATTCAAGAGCCGGGTCTAACGCTGGCCATCTGGGGACCCTGGGATCGCTTTTGAGCTATTCGCTGGAACTCTCATCGAGACTCAACTAAGCTCACCACTCGATCGTTCTTCTCCGTCGCTGCCAGCCGTAGATTCGAATAAGAACATTCGGCGGCTCACTGGATGAGTCATATTTCTAAAGCGCGAGAGTCGCCGCACCCGCTTGCCTTCAAATCCTTCCGCCGCGAATACTTTTCGCCATCCGTCTTCTGTTTTGAATGTGCAGGGTCCGGTTCGGCGTCGCCATTTGAGGTCGTGGATGCTGCACACAATCCGGTCCCAACTGGTTTCCGGAATATCTTCGTAAACCAAAATCTTCCCGCCAGGACGCAGGACGCGTTTCATTTCCTGCAGCAACACAGTGAGGTTCTGCGCGTGATGGAGCACGTAACAGAAGAGCACGAGATCCAGCGAACTAGTCTCAGCAGGAAAGTGTGCGCCGTCGAACGGGCGATAGTTAATTGGAGCTTCAGTAGCAGGAGCGAGGTCGATGCCGTCGACCTGCGTTGCGAGCATGCTCGAAAGGTGATGAGCGATGTAACCACTGCCACAGCCGACATCGAGTACGCGCATACCCGCGGTGGAATTTGGCAGAGCACGAAACACTTCGAGCGCCATATCATAAGCGCGGCCAACCTTCCGACGCCGGCGCATTCGTTGCCAGCGCCGGGAAAGCCCATTTACCCCGACTTCGACACTTAGGTGCGCAAAAGGTTGCAAGTAGTCGTCGCTGTACGGACGATGAGACGGCGGCTGTCGGGCGATCGATATTGATGATTGAAACATGCGCCCCGAGTTGCAAACGCGGTGCCGAGTGGTCTGGCTAAATTTGCCGCATAAAGGAGGGCTGCTGATTTTGGCTGCGCGGGATTTGCCCGACGATTGGCTGCAATACCTGCCGTGCTCACTTGGGAGGGTTAGCCTTCTCGCAAGCGCTTCGTGGCTTGTTGATGATTCATTAGGTAAGATGTGCGAAACCCAATACTGAAATCTGAGTGCCGGAGAGAATTCATGTTCAGACCATTGACTGTTCCGCTAATGCTCGGCCTTTGCTTTGTCGTCATCGCCCAATCTGGATCACGTATGCAATCAAAAGAGAAAACCGAGGGTTATTGGCCAGTCGAAAAGAGCCAGCCGATCATCGACAAGACTCAGACGATTCGGCTCGCTCCCGACGTTTCCCACCTAAGCGAGGGCGAGCGAAAGGCATTGGAGAAGTTGATCGAGGTCGGAAAAATTTTCCAGGGGCTGTATGAGCAACAACGCCATCCCCAAGCGAATTCTGCATTCATTGAGCTGACGCAAAAGGCGAAACGTGAACCGACTAACCAAGCAACCCAAAATCTACTGACGCTTTATCGGCTCAATCAGGGTCCAATCGCAACCACCCTGGAAAATAAGCGGGAACCATTTCTTCCGGTTAAGGGCGTGGAACCGGGAAAGAACATGTATCCGTGGGGCGTTAAGAAGGAAGAGATTGAAGCGTTTCTCAAAGCGGAACCTGAACAACGTGATTCCATTCTGGATTTGCGTACCGCAGTCAGGATGGCGACGGCGGAGAACCTGCGGCAGGATTTGGCGGTGTTGGCCCGGTATCCAGTGCTGAACACGCTGCATCCCGGCTTAGCTCAACACCTGCGCGCCGAATCGTTCATCTCGGCCCGTCGGGCTCGAATGAGGTCGTGGCAGCCAAAGCGTTTCTATGCGGTGCCTTATTCGCTAGCTTACGCTGACGAGTTGATCAGGGCTCACGGTCTGCTTAATGAGGCTGCTGACGCAGTGCAGAAAGATGATGACGAGTTTGCAAGATTTCTTCGAAACCGCGCGCGCGATCTCTTGTCTGATGATTACGAATCAGGTGACGCGGCGTGGGTGACCGGCCGTTTCAAAAATCTCAACGCGCAGATTGGTTCTTACGAAACCTATGACGACGAGCTGTTCGGCGTCAAAACGTTCTTCGCGTTTAATGTACTAGCCACCCGCAATC
>JANLZV010000398.1:0-5837 GCA_031366425.1 Pyrinomonadaceae bacterium
CATTGCGGGGGCAGTAGCCAGCGCGGGAGCAGAGCGCTCTTTAAATCAGTCGCGTCAGTCCATGCAACAGCTTTGGTAATGTCGCAGTTTCAACTCTCAGCGTTAACCCGGCGAACTCTGCGTCTCTGCGGTGAATGTGTCGCACCCATTTTTACCGCCGAGACGCAGAGCACGCGGAGACCACGCAGAAACGGAACCTCAAATTGCGACACTACCAGTTTTTTATGAGGCTTTGCAGGGCTCGGAGACATATGTTAATGAATCACATCAGGTGTTGAGCTTTAGAGATTACCCAAAATGGACTCCAAGCCCCTGAATTCTAACTATGGCTTCGCTCACTGAATACAAGAAGAAACGCCGCTTTAATAAGACGCCCGAGCCCGGCCCGGAGAAGAAAACGACGAAGAGCGGTCGCATCTTCGTGATCCAAAAGCACCGCGCCTCTGCGTTGCATTACGATTTCCGGCTCGAAGCAGACGGCGTTTTGAAATCATGGGCCGTTCCCAAGGGGCCTTCCCTCGATCCAAGCGTCAGGCGCCTCGCGATGGAAGTTGAAGATCACCCGGTTGACTATGCAGACTTCGAGGGCGTCATCCCCGAAGGCGAGTATGGCGGCGGAACTGTGATGGTATGGGATTTTGGCACGTACGAACCTGAGAACACTGAAAACGTCAGCGCGGCGATTCGCAGAGGCGAGTTAAAGTTTTCCTTGAACGGCGAGAAGCTCAAAGGATCGTGGGTACTAGTTCGCACTAAAGATCGACAATGGCTGCTGCTCAAACATCGCGACTACTACACCACCGAGGAAGACGTTACCGAAATCGCACCTGCCTCGATTCTGACCCGCCGGACCCTAGCTGAGATTGCCGAAGATGAAGGCGGTGATGTGAAAAAGGCCGCGACTGGTGATCCGAAGAAGATTCCCCGCCGAACCGGCGTCAAGCGTCGAAAGAAGGGGAGCAAGAAGAAAGTTTGGCATAGCAAGGGCAGTTAAAGTTTTGCTTGAGCCTCGGCACCTCAGTGGTGGTCCGAATCACGCCCCATCGGTAAACAATCCTTCGTAAGATAACTCCCCTTCGACAATTCTTGCGGCCCCGGTGTACGGATGAGCCTCTGTCTTCTTTACGTCAATGATGTGCACCACTTCCGCTCCGTTTGCCTTCAACCAATCAGCAATCAGGCTCCGATGACAGCGCCACCAGAGCGCTTCCGCGCACATGATCGTTGTGTGCCGTTCACGCGCCAGCTTTGACAGAGCTTCAATTCCCTGCTGGAATTCGGCACTATCGAGGTGATCCGCATAGGCACGAAAGGATGCGTTTTTCCAGGCGGTATTTTTAGAGCTTGGGGATGGACGCCTTCTACCTCCCAGGGCCGGAAGATGCACATAGTCAATTCCGGCGGCGCTCAAGTTTGACGCAAGTTCGGTTCGATTGAAGTGGGGATATCGGCGAGACCCAGGAAAGCTGCGCACATCCACGAGGCTCTTGATTTGATGGGCCGCGAGGATCTGATTGAAGTCTTCGGCGGAGCGGGTTGAGTGGCCCACCGTCCAGACCTTAACTATCGGACCTTCAATCAAGACTGAACCTCATGAACTACATGCGTTGCTTTACCCAATGCGAGAGATCGATGCTCCGTCCACCATCTAAACGCGCGGCCATTGCTAAGGTTTTTTCTCAACTGTCTACTCGCCGACCCCTGAGGTGCTACCTCAAACGTGCGTGTTCCACTGGCGCCAACTTCCGACGGACTTCACGCGTTAGGTTAAAGATAAGCTTCAAGTTTGAATCGACCGCGCTTCGCGAGCATTGGCTTCCAGAGGTCGCCCAGACGCTTCACCCGAGCCGGGACATTGTCCATTCGGAAATCGTCGATCTTCACGCCCCGCTCGAGTTCAATCCATTCCACCGGAGTCGAAACTGTTGGCTTAGGTCGCGGGCGAATCGAATAGATTGAAGCGAGCGTACGGCCCCAGGCGTTTTGGTTGTAGTCCACCAGTATCCTTCCCTTCGGCCGCTTTGCGACGGTGTAAATCGCCGTCACCAGCTTGGGAGCCTGGGCCGCGAGCGCATGCGCAAATTCTTTGGCGAAACCCCAGACATGCTTTTGCGTCGGTCCTCTCTCGATCGGAACGTAAACGTGAATTCCCTTCGAGCCGGTAGTCTTCGCATAAGACGGCATCTTAAACGCGTCAAGCCCCTGTCGCAGGAGTAGGGCCGTCTCAATCACCTTGTCAAAGTCAGCACCCGGGACGGGATCAAGATCGAAGTGAAGGTAGTCAGGCCGGTCGACGTCGTCACAACGCGCGTACCATTGGTTAAGATCGATGCAGCCCAGATTAATTACCCAGAGCAGCGAAGCGAGGTCCTGAACCATTGGGAAATCGATAATGTTTCCCGAAGAATGCTGGATGTGGCAGAGTTCGATCCACTCAGGCCGAGGCGAAGGCGCGCGTTTCATGAAGAAAAAGTCACCCGCAGCCCCATTTGGATATCGCTTCATTACCATCGCGCGATCCGTGAGGTGCGGCAAAAGCACGGGCGCCACGTCTGCGTAGTATTGCAGCAAGTCTCGCTTGGTGATGCCGAGCTCGGGCCAGAATGGCTTGCCCAGGTTGGTGAGCTTGACTAGCTTACCTTCCACTTCAAGTTCCAAACCGATCTTGTCTTTTGGAAGCACGAGGCGCGCGGCGGTCTTTTTTGCTCTCGGGCGCGGACCGTCGGCTCGCTCCACTCTGGCTGGATGGAAATCTCGGGTGGCGGGCTTTTCGGGCATTTGGGGTTGTCTAGCTGATAAATTGGTTGAACTCTTCGGACAAGTTCTTAGGTTAAAGTTTTACATCAAGGAAACGGAATTTTCGAAAGGGGAAGACCAGTCTAACCTTCTGGAGTTTCGGAGTTCATGGATTCAGCCTCAGTTTCAATCGCTTGCAAAGCTTTCATCAGCATCGCCCGATGGGCCGGCTGGGTAGCTCGTTCAAGTTGTTGTTCAACTCGGGAACGAGATAGTTTCAACGTTTCCTGGCGCTGAAGCCGAATCCGATCCTCCATCGGCACCCGCGGCGCCCGTTGCTCTGAGGCGCGCTGGCTCGCTTCTTCAACCTGTTCTTCAAAAGATTTTCCCCAGCCAATAGCCATGACGTTTCAGGTTAGCTGTCAGTTCTGCAACCTACTTAAACTACGGTGCCATCTTTAACCACTGCGTTTTTTGGAACGATGATAATTCCGTCACGAATGTAATATGAACCGTCAGGTCCATCCGCTTCCCTCACCCGCGCTTCGTTGAGCAATCTCACCCCACTCCCGATCCGCGCATTCTTGTCGATGATCGCTCGTTTAATAATCGCCCCTTCTCCGATTCCCATGCGCGGTCGACCGCTCGCCAGATCGTCACGCATCTCCTCAAACGTTTGGTAATAATCAGCCCCCATTAGAAATGAAGAATCGATGACTACGTTTTGCGAGATCCGGCTGCGCAGTCCAACTACCGAAGTGGTAATCGCCGCGCCGGTAATGATGCAGCCGTCACTCACAATCGAATCGCGAATTTGCGACTCCTCAATCTTTGAAGGCGGCAAATAGCGCGCGCGGGTAAACACCGGTGCTTCCGCGTCGAACAAGTTAAACTTCGGTATCTTTGAAGTCAGGTCGAGATTCGCGCGATAAAACGCGCCGATTGTCCCGATATCTTCCCAGTAGCCATCGAACACAAACGCCTGCACGTTGCCGTCCTTAATCGCGCTGGGAATAATCTGCCGGCCGAAATCATTGCCGGTTGGATCGTCGCTCAATAATTGCTCCAGCTGCTTGTACTTGAAAACGTAGATTCCCATCGATGCCAGAAAGGGCCGAGCCGCAGCTTCATCCGGACTCAGTCCGAGTTGCGTAGTGTCAACGCGCATCGATTGCAACTCATCACCCTTCGGCTTTTCTTTAAACTCAACAATGCGGCCGGTCGCATCTGCTTTGAGTAAACCAAAATCGCTCGCGGCTGCTTCATCGCAGGGCGTCACCGAGACCGTCACGTCGGCATCGCTATCCCAATGCCGCGCGAGAAACTGCTTGTAGTCCATGTGATAGAGATGATCGCCTGAAAGTATGAGCAACGTGTCGATGCCCCAGTCGCTGATGTGCGGCAACACCTGGCGCACCGCGTCGGCGGTTCCCTGGAACCACTGCGGACTGTCGGGTGTTTGCTCGGCCGCCAGAATCTCCACGAACCCCGCCGAGAATTGAGAGAAGCGATAGGTCTGCGCGATGTGCCGGTTTAGCGAAGCAGAATTGTATTGCGTCAACACAAACATCTTGAAGACGTCGGAGTTGATGCAATTGGAAATGGCAATATCAACGAGCCGATATTTTCCGCCGAGCGGCACGGCCGGTTTCGAACGTTGTTGTGTGAGCGGGAAAAGGCGAGTTCCGGCGCCACCACCAAGGATTACCGCAAGCAGGTTTCGTTTTGCTGGCATGGGTTACCGATCTATTTGATTTGAAAAACCAGGAGTCGAGGATAGACGGAAAGGCGTTAAGGTTTCAAGGGAGGAGTCTTGAGCTGAAGGGTCCAATCAAACTGATCGAGGGTTGCACGGGTCTCGGGAGTGAATTGCCGGCGGCTGGAGATGGTTAGGATTAGTAGGAAGCAGAACTGCTACCGGCTACGGGCGCTGCGCCGGCTGCTTCCTGGGCAATCTTCACCCCGACGCTGGCGCCGATGCGGGTGGCTCCTGCCTGAACGAGGGCGCGTGCATCCTCGAGGCCTTTGACGCCTCCCGAGGCTTTGACGCCGAGGCCGGCGCCCACCGTGCGTCGCATGAGAGCGATGTCTGCTACGGTCGCGCCGCCCTTGGCGAAACCGGTCGAGGTCTTGACGAAGTCAGCGCCCGCATTCTTCGCGGCGATGCAAGCCCTCACCTTTTCGTCATCGTTCAAAAGAGCAGTCTCGATGATCACTTTGCAAGTGACGTTATACTCATGGGCCACGTCAACTACCGCGCGAATGTCGTGTTCCACCAGGCAATCGTCGCCGCTTCTGAGCGCGCCCACATTGATCACCATATCGACTTCGCGCGCGCCATCGAAGATTGAGCGACGAGCTTCATAGGCCTTCACATCCGACAAGGTAGCGCCGAGGGGAAATCCAATCACGGTACAAACGGGAACGCCCGAACCCTGGAGATTGCAGGCTGCCGCGCGCACCCAGGTTGGATTCACGCAAACGGATGCGAAGCGATAGCGAGCGGCTTCCTCGCAAAGTTTTTTGATGTCTTCGTCGGTGGCTTCGGGTTTGAGCAGGGTGTGGTCTATCAGGCTGGCCCAGTCGCCCGCCGAAGACGTTTGACCTAAAACTAATCCAATGCGAGCGGCGCCGGCGTCAACAATCCGGTGCATGCGCTCCGGGCAACGATTGAAGCACTCGGAAGTGCAACCACACATCGCCGCCTGATGATCGCCATCGCCGTCGCCATTAAGCCGCGCCACAATGGCGTCAGTGATTTGTTCGATTAAGCGTTCGAGGTCGCCGTTTTGTGAATAGGACATTTAACGAAACTCCGGCTCGAGTGGTCGACTTCCAGCGAAGTTGCCAGCCGGGACGTATTCTAGCACGCGAGTTTACCCTCGTCGTTGACGGGCGAAAAACGCGGGGCATTGGGATGTCTAAAAAATCTCACCAGCACCCGAGCCACGAGTTAACGCGAATACTGCCGCTCGATCGCCTTGATCTTTTCGACTCGCTTCCGGTGGCGGTCTTCGCTGATCTCGGTCGCCAGCCATGCTTGAACGATCTCGCGCATTTCGTTATTCGTGATCGTGCCGCTGCCCAACGTCAGCACATTC
>JANLZV010000431.1:0-2049 GCA_031366425.1 Pyrinomonadaceae bacterium
AGGGGGTATCAAAGGCACACAAGTTCTGTCCGGTGTCAACGGTGCTGACAACGAGCCGCGTACCCGTAATCCCAGCCGGGGCTCCGGTTACATTCGACAATCTAACCATCCCGCGCATGGCAAGCGGCGGGAGCGTGTTGCCGAGCGGCGGATTGCCCCCGAGGCCGATTACGCCGCCGGCAATTCCGCACACTAAGGTATTCGGATCACCCGGCACTCTGACGATCTTGCTGATCGAGCGCCCGCTGAAGAAACCTGAGCTGACGGGATTATTTCCGCTGTCGTTATAGTTGCGGATCGGATTGATTGGTCCAACCAGGTTAGCGCTGGTGTTCACATTTTCGATGCGGTACAAGCCGACGCCGGCAAAACTATCTGCGGAACCATTGGCTTCGCCGGTTCCCACCCATAGCCAGCCATTCACCGGATCGAGATTGAGCGCGCCAATTGCCAACGACTGGGCGCCGTCGAAAATCGGGGTCCAGGTTGTGCCGCCGTCGAGTGAACGATAGACACCGCCCTGCGCCGCACCCACGTAAAGCTTATTAGGATCCGCTGGATCGATTTCAATCGCGGTGATGCGGCCGCTGACGTTTACTCGCGTGGTTGTAGTTTGACCGAGAGGTATTGGATTCGGTCCAAGTTCAACCCAATTCGGAAACGCGAGCGGGTGATTCGTGCCTTTCGACTTGTCCACGCGGCTTCGCAAATCGGCCATCTGCGCGTCCAGCAGCGCGTTAGCTTTCATTCGCGCGACGCCATCGAACGGCTTGCTGGGATCGACGCCGCGCAACAAGGCAATAAAGGCCTCGCGCCGTTGGATGTATTCGCCCTCATCTTCTTCTTCACCCACACCACCCCGGTCGGGATCAACACTCTCATCTTTAGACCTGTCCGTGTCGAGGCCAAACACCGATTTGATTTTGTCGCGGCGTGACAGGGTCGCGATTTGAGGCCGCACTCGCTCAGGAGCTCTTAACTTGCCCGCCTCTTTAGCAGTTGGAGCATTTCCAGAGCGTTTGTCCTTGCTGGCGCCGGCGCGCGAAGCGAAATTCGATAGGAGCAAAAGCGCAAAGACTGTAGTGACAGCAATAATCAGTGCAAATCTTTTCATCGGAACCTCTTCGGTGTTGGTAGCGACTGCCCCACAATTTGGTCGACTGGTGTTTTAGGACAAAAATTATGAGCCGTGGAAGTGTGGGAATTCCGAACACCGGGCAATCGATTCGTTCAATTGCAGTTCGTCGATCAAAGCTGATTGACCTGAATGGTTGGACTACGGACTGAATTTAGACTGGGCCTGATCAGGTGTCAAGACGGGCATTGTGTTTTCGCGGCTTGAACGTGAAGGCATGAGCGCATCACTCGATCGTCAGGGAACTGGTTGGTCCGATAGCGTGGCAATTCCTCCGCCGTGGTCGCCGGCGCGCATCACCAGACTCCCATCGATGAAGAACGACAGCCTGCCGGTTTGGCCATATTCTAGCGGAGCGGCGCGGACTTCAAACTTGTTTCCGCCGATCACGACCTCGACGCGATAACCGTTATTTTCAGTCATGTATTTTTGAATTAGATCAGCCGCGATCAATTCATCGAGACTGCCGTAGCGACCGTCGCCTTTGGTAGTCTGAAATACTTCTTCGGCACTCGCGATCTGATTCAGCAGGGACCGAGTGGCGTACTCGTTCCGCCGAAGTGGCGCATCCTCTTCGTCCTTGATGATTCCAGCGACCATCATCGTCAGCATATTCTTCGGGACGTGTAACTCATGGAGCGGGCCAATTCCGTCGTTCGTCAGAGCATAGCTGACGGGATCGAGTCCGTGTTGGAGGCTTGACCACAGGTCCCGGGTGTTGTCGTCAGCGGCGCCGAGCATCGTCAATGAGTAGTAGCGTTTGACGAGTTCCGGAGCGACATAAACCTGGCCCAGCAGCTGTCGGGGTTGCCATCTAATCGAATTTCTATAATGACTATTTGACGAAAGCGTTTGATGGCTTAGGAAAAAATCCACTGTGTGACGCGTGACGACCGGGTCTGGAGAGACGACCA
>JANLZV010000438.1:0-4872 GCA_031366425.1 Pyrinomonadaceae bacterium
GGCTGCTCGGCCGTGACCGGTAGTTCGTTGACTATTAAATCGACTTTGTTGCGGACTTCTCCCGAGGCGACATCAGGATTTTTCTCGAGCAGAAAAGTAATGAATACCTGGGAAACGCCCTCGACCGAAGTTGAGCGAAGCTCATCGATGCCGCTGATGGTGTTGACCGCGCCTTCAACCTTATCGGTGATCTCAGTTTCAATTTCCTGCGGCGAGGCGCCGGGATTTACGATGGTTACCGTGATTGTGGGCAGGTCGATCTTCGGAAACAGATCAACTCCCAAAGACTTATAGGAGAAGAGCCCCACAACTGTCAGGCTCAGGATCAGCATCGTCGCGAACACCGGACGCCTGACACAGATTTCAGCTAGCTTTTGCATCTAATAATTCGAGTTCCGCGTTTCGCGTTTCGCGTTTCGAGTTCCACGTTTGGAGCCAGAGATTTCCGACCCAAAACTCTAAACCCCAAACTCAAAACTCCTATTGCCTAACCGCCGTGCCGTCACTTAACTGTTCGACATTGCTCGTCGCTACGTTTTCATCTGCTGAAACGCCGCCCTTAATTTCGATAAGATCGCCTTCCGACTGTCCCAGTTGGACCAGTCGCTCTTGCGCTCGGCCATCCTTGATTACGAAAACATGGCTGACTCCGGAGTCAGTGCGAACTGCTCGTGAGGGCACCAGCACCGCAGGTTGCGAGCGCGACTGTAAAATGCGCACTGTCGCAAACTGCCCCGGCTTCAATGCTCCCGAACCATTCTCGATCTCGGCTTCCACGGTCAGAGTTCGCGACGTTGGAGTAACGTTGGGCGAAATTCGCGCGATCCGACCACTAAAATTCTTGTCAGGCCATGAGCTAGTGGTAACCGATACTGACTGACCAACACTCACGGCCGAAATCGCCTGTTCGGGAATCTCAATTCTTACGCGCAATGGATTGATGCGAACGATGGTGGCAACTTTAGTTGTGGGCGAAACATATTCGCCAAGGTCGGCACTTCGTTCAGACACGAATCCGTCGATCGGCGAATAGACCAACGCGTAAGACAAACTGCGTTGCGCCAGTCCTAGTTGGCTGGCGGCGTTTGCGACGTTGGCCCGCGCGGTCGCGACCGCGGCAAAGTTTTGCCGTGCCAGTGACACCGCTGATTCGTAAACCTGTTTCAGTTGATCTCGTTGGGCCTTTTGCGTGTCGTACATCGACTTGGACACATCACCGGATTCGATCAGCCTTTCAGCCCGACGCAAATTCTTGTCTGCCAATTCGAGTGCCACGCGAGCATTGGCGACTTCAGGGACTCTATTCGGATCAAAAGCTTGCCCCGGCCGCACTCCAATCTTCTCTTCCGCCTGTCGCAAGGCTGCCTTCGACTGATCCACCTGGGCCTGGGCCTGTTGCACTCGCAGTTTGGCGTCGACGTCGTCGAGGCGAACTATCATTTGTCCGCGTTTCACATACGTGCCCAGCTCAACGCCAATCGACACCACTTTGCCCGCGACGGACGGAGCGACGTCTGTTTGCTGATCACCATTCAGGCTGCCAGTAGCTTCAAAAAAACGTGGCAAGTCTCGGACGATGGCCGTGGCAGTGGTGACGTCAACCACGGTCGGCTGCGAGGCAGTCGTTTCGTCTTTGCGCACATTGGCTTTGGAGCCGCCACAGGAACTTCCCACCGCTAAGAGTCCGCTCAAAAGGATGGCCAGCGAGACAAACTGAATTGGCCTTGAAAATTGCGTGGGTGATTGAGGTGGCATTGCGCTACCGCCTCCTCGAAGACTTTTTAGTGACATCATTAGCTGGACTCTTGCGCGCCGCGTGCTTTGCGGAGACATCCAAAGCAGGCCCAGCGCTGTTGGTGCTGATCCCATTTAATAGAATATTAGTAAACTCCCGCGCTGCTTCCTGATTGGAAATCTGCAGCAGCCGGCGGTCGGGATCCCAAAGATTATTGTTGAGCGAGTGGTGAATGATCATGCCGATGAAAGCGCGCACGATAATCGCGGGATCTACCTTGACCATTGCCCCGTCGCGTTGGCGCTCGGCGATGTATCCGCCGAGCAGTTCATAAATGCGGCGCAGAAACTTCTCAAAAAACATTTCCGCAAGTTCGTGGCGTTCAAGAGCCGAATGCAACAGTAACCTTTGAAATTCCGGATCAGTCTCGTGATGCTCCAACGCACCGAGGGCCAGGCGCTCAAAAACTGCGCGATCGTCCTTTTGCTTGAGGGCGTCAGCGACCATTTCTTCGGGGTTCATCCGATCGCCGTCGCAAGCTTTGTGGTCCAGGATAGCGCTGTATAGTTCCTGTTTGGTGGCGTAGTGACGGAACACCATGGCCTCCGAAACTCCGGCTGCCTGGGCAATCTCCTTGGTGGTAGTTCCTCCAAAGCCGCGTTGAGAAAAGAGCGTCACCGCCACATGGAGAATCTGGTGCCGCCGGTCTTCCGCGGCCATCCGCGTGCTGACAGGCAGCCCGTCAAGGGGGGCCTCACGAGGTGTCTTGATAAGATTTTCTTTCTTCAAAGGGTCTCGATAACCTGACTACTTTGTCAAAGTAAGTACTTACTTACCACTCTGCCGGAGGCCTGTCAAGCGAGGTCAAGTCGCGTGTGATGGGCTAGTTTAAGTTGAATGGTCGCCGTTTCTATTGGGACCGCGGGCGCCCTCGCCCGCATATCGCGGCAGAAGTCATTTGGTCAAAAACGGTTCGTGTTTGCGCACAACGTGCGGGCGAGGGCGCCCGCGGTCCTAGCAAAAGCGGATTCGACGCCGCATTTCGAAACCCAAACAGACCCACTGCCCAGCCGCGCCCATTCTGCCTGAGGTCCTCCGCTAATTCATCGTGAATTGTATGAATCTCGACCCGGCGAATCGCTCTTTGTACCCTTTCGCAACAAGCCGGCGAATCGTCCGCCTGCGCCCGCAGTCATCCGGCTTTCAAGAAATCAGTGCTAATTGCCCGCGTCGCGTCAACATCGGCGCAGCCTAAACACTCGGCACATTGATTGCTCAACAACTCTGACGATAACTTCTGCGGACATTTGATTCTGAAGTAACGTTAGTAGCAATCAAACACAATTACATTCAAAGGAGACTAGTAGCATGTCGCAAGATAGACCCACAGATTTTTCAAGCACTCCATCCAACAGCGGTGTCGGCCAAGCCGGCGGTTCACCGAATCCATTAGCCGATCGCTCAACTACCGGAGCGGCCACCGCGCCGGGATTGGTGCAGACCGCCCAGCAGTATGGCGAGAAGATCTCCGAAGCCGCCGGACAGGCGAAGGAATTCGTGACCGATAAGATGGGTGTCGTCGGAGACAAGTTCAAAGAAATTCAGAACGCCGACTACGCCGAGATTGCCGAAAACGCGAAAGACTATGCCCGGAAAAACCCCGGTCAGGCGATTTTGATTTCTGCGGCCGCCGGACTCCTGCTCGGATTGGTATTGCGCGGACGCAAGTCGTAATTCCGCAGTCGTCCACTCGCGTTCACTTGAAAGGAGACGCACGCAATGTCTGCTTCTACTGGCGCTGCCTCGGCGGCGATCACGACGAAGGTTGAAAACGAAAGTCTTCCGACTTTGATTGGCCGCCTGGGGGAGGACGTGGTCCAACTCTTCGACACCAAGGTGAGTCTACTTAGGGTCGAACTGAAAGAAGAAGTGAGCGTTTACGCCCGCGGCGGAATCATGATCGCCGTGGGTGGCTTGGTCGCCGCGATTGGCTTTGCGTTGCTAAACGTAGCGTTGGCATTTGGAATTTCGACACTGTTCGCGGAAACGAGTTTGAGCCAACCAGCGCGTTATGCCATTGGTTTTGTTACTGCGGGGGTCTTATATCTCGTGGTCGGGGCCATAATCATTTCGGCAGTGAAGAGTAAACTCGCGAAACAAACTCTGGTTCCCGATCGGACGGTGGAAGAATTGAGAAAGGACAAGCAATGGCTGAAGAACGAACTCTAGGAGTCGCCATGGCGCGCGAAGTTGAAGACGACGATTCTTCAAAGGCAGCGCTACAGCGGCGCATGGAAGAAGCGCGGGATTCTATTTCAACTACGGTAACCGAGATTAAAGACAGCGTGACGCAACAATTTGAGTCGGTAAAAGACGCGCTTGACTGGCGCGAACATTTCAAGAAGCAGCCGGTGGCCTGGACTATCGGCGCCGCTGGGGTGGGATTTTTTGTTGGATATGGAATTGCGGCCGCGCTTACCGACGATGACAACAAAGTGAGTTATGCGTCGGCTGAGAGTTACGCGCGCCCGTTGATTTCTGGAACGGTCCGTTCTGCTCCGGCTGCGCAAAACTCAGACTCTACGCCGCGTGCAGAGGAAGACAACGGTCCCGGTTTGATTGAACGCTTCCGGGAGACTTCTGCTTACGATCGCCTGTCTAAGGAAGCCGGTTCGCTTGGCGATCGACTGGTAGAGGAACTTTCGACCACTGCGCACACCGTCGTGTTGCCACTGCTGCTGAATAAAATCAAAGGCTGGATTGGCGTAGATCTTTCAGATAAATCGAGTCGAGCCTCGATGGGTACAAGAGATTCGAGATCGAATCTCAGGGAAGCGCCAGTGCAGTCGAGCTAATTTGAACTACAAACCGGCGACAAAGGCGGGCCTTCGCGGGCTCGCCTTTTCATTTGTTATCACTTCAACGACACTGCGCGCCACTGGCTGCCAGCCTTCCGCTGCTACTTCGGCAATGCCTTACGCGGGAGCTTTTCATCGCGCATCGCGGCATCGTAAATAAATGCGGCCATGATCGTTGCCGCCTGTTTCATGTCGTCCGCCTGAATCCGATCAAATACGTCCTGATTGGAATGGTGCGTCCGCGTGTCATACTCGATTTCGTCTTGAATGAATTGAAAA
>JANLZV010000450.1:0-6222 GCA_031366425.1 Pyrinomonadaceae bacterium
GCTGTCCGTGGCAACACTGTCTATTTTGCCTGGAATGCTTCAAGTGGAGGCGGCTTCCCGCAGCCCCATGTCCAGATCGCACGGATCAGAACGGATACGTGGGCTCTGGAAAGCCAAGTGCAAATCTGGAATCCCGACTTCGCCTTCGCCTATCCTTACTTCGAAACTAATGCCGAAGGGCAGTTGGGAATGATCGTCGCCTTCGGCGGTGGCCCGTTCAACGCGAGCAGCGGTGTCGGTGTCTGGGGCGATTTTGTAGTTTATTACCCTCGCCTGAGTGACATGAGCCAAAACAATTATGGCCATTACCACACAGCGCGACGATCCGGCGCCGATCAAATGCAGTGGGTCGGCACTGGCTACAATCACAACGCAGACGGCTCCGTGCTTCCCTATTACCTTCGCTTCAGCCGCTGAGAACGGCGCGACGACCCGTTATCGCTTCGGATGCGATAACGGGAGAGCCGGTTTTTCCTGCGCTCGAAAATAGTAGGCGTCGCGCGGGCAGCCTGGCAAAGCGGCGTTCGGGAGTTAAGCCGTCAACTTCGCCAGCCGCTTTAGCACTTTTGTGACGCGTGATCTTTGTGATTCCTTTTCCAGCGCCTCAAGCCTTTTGGTCAACACTCTTTCCAGGGCCGCTAGGTTGATGTTATTGGCCAGGGGGAGCGATCTCTCCGCATACATCGCAAATTGATTCGGCGGACAACTCATCAATTGTTCGATTAAAAGCGGCACACACTTGTCCGCGTATTGCTTCAACGCACCCAGCTTGATCAAAATTCCCACCGCGTGATCGCGCGTAATCACCGAGCCGCGATCCGCAACTTCCATTATCTTCGGCAACAAAGCATAAATCCCTTTCGGCTCCACGGTCGCAATCGCATCGAGCGCGATCATCGCGCCCCACACGAGCCGGTTTTGGTTGCTGCCCAGCAGTTTGCCAAACTCGCGGTAGTAAGGAGCGATGAGCTCCGCATTCACTGCACCGATCTCGTAGAGGACCTTGATGCAGTCGCTCTGAATGTTGCGGTTTTTGTTCGCCACGTTCTCCATCAGCACGCTGACCGCTTCCTCGTCGTTGGCGCGGACAATCTCCCTGGCCAACTCCTGATTTGGCACTTCATCTCTACGATTGAGCGCGGAGGCTAATTTATCCAGGACTGAAATCATGGTGGTCTGCTTTGAAATGGTCGTTTATTTTCCGGCGAATCCCTTCTCCAGTTTTTCAAACCGCGCCATCATGTTTTCGTAAATGCGATCGGTTTTCTCGTGGAGATGCGCAATTTCGAGTTCAGCCTTGATGTTCACTTCGTATTCGATGTCTGAGCGAACGCGGTCTTTGTCGGCTTGGCGGTTTTGGCTGATGAGCACAAAGCAGGAGAGGAATATCGCTTCGAGCGAAACAATCATAGTGAGCAACCCGAAGGGATAAGGATCAAACGCCGGGATGCCGAGTGAAAGCGTGTTGATGGCGATCCAAATGATGAACCAGCCGCCGTTGATCGCCAGGAAGAGCATGCTGCCACTAAACCAGGCAATGCCGTCAGCAATTCGCTGCAGGGCCGTCGTATGGACGTCCATCTCTTCGTTGACGTTGCGAGACACGCGCGTGCGCAGGAGTTCATCGGCCTTGCGCGTCAAACCACTCAAAGCCGCGAGCATGTGCAATGCCGCTTCTGGTTTGCGTTGAAAGAGCAGTACCAGATCATCCCGATCCAGTACCAGCACTTCTGAATCCGTCAGCGCGAGTGCAGTGGCAGTGCGGGGGCCGGAATCGAGCATCGCTAGTTCGCCAAACATGTCGCCGGTTTCAGCCGTAGTTAACACGATCTTCTGCCCGGCTGTGTCCTTGATGAAGAGTTCTATTTGGCCTTCGGTAAGAATGAACAACGAGTCGCCTGGGTCACCAGCCTGAAACAGCGTATGACCCTCGGGTACTTTCAATTCATCAATAACGTTAGCGAGTCCGAGCAGATCGTCCTCGTTAAGATGATCAAACATCCGTATGCTGGAAAGGAATTTGGGATTGCAGGGCATTCGGGCTCCTCCTTGCGGAAGGGAAACGGGGCATCAAAAAAGCGTGCGCATTATAGACTATGTCGGCACGAGGCGCGTTGGTCCAAGCGGATCGGGTTGGCTAATTTGTGACTTCACTGAAACAGTTGCATGATGGAAAACCCTGAGACTTGCGAAGCGTTTAGACTGTAGCGGGAGCCAGAAGGGTCGTAGCCACACATGTTGATGTTTTCGCAACTCCGCCGCTTCATTCTCGCCGACGATCAGAATCGACGGGCGAGACTTGGAGATGTGAGCGTGGCCCTCCTCGACGGTGATCATCCTCCGGTTACGCGGCTCTACTTTCTTAATTCCAAAAAACAGCGACATTCGATTTCGTGGGAGCGCGTTAAAAGCATTGATTGGGCCAACCGGCTGATCAGGGTGGTGGACCTTGAGGAAGCTCAAGGCGAGTCGACCGATTCCATGGCCAAGCAGGTCTTGATCGGCGACGGGATTCTCGATGCGTTGATTTTGGATCTGCAAAACCGGCGGGCTACCCGGGCGAGCGATCTGGGTCTGGAAGAGTCAGACGGAAAACTGTTTTTGCGCTCGGCGGACACGAGTCTCAGCGCCATGCTGCGACGGCTGACCGGCGGGCGTTTTGGTCGCGTTTCACCTGAAGAACTTTACGACTGGAAGTACATCGAATTTTTGCGAGGCGACCCCGAGGCAGTCCGCAGCGAAGCGGGCCAACACTTGCGGATTAGTCGTCTGCCGCCGGGCGAGATCGCCCGACTCACAGATCCTCTGCCTTATCTTCATGCGGCCGAGCTGATCACCCTGCTCGCCGATCCGAAAGCAGCGGACACGCTCGAAGCGATGATGCCCGAAAGGCAGCTCCAGGTTTTCGAGGAACTGGAGGAGGAGCAGGCGCTGCGTTTGTTGGCCTTGATGGCGCCTGACATCGCCACCGATCTGGTCGGACGGTTACAAACGAAAACCATGCGTCACTATCTCAATCGTTTACCGCGAAAGCAGGCCGAACGGATTCTGGAACTCCTGCGCTATCCGGAGGATACGGTGGGCGGGATCATGACCAATGATGTGGTCTACGCGAATGGCACTTTGACCGTAGCCGAAGCGCGCGAAACCTTGCGCGGGCCGCTCAAAAATCCTGACTTTGTCTTTCTGATTTACATTGTCGACGATGAAGAGTCGCGGCGGCTCCGCGGTGTAATCTCGATCCGGAATTTAATTACCGCCAACGACGACGAGCGTCTCGAAGACATTATGGATCCATACGTGACTACGCTTAGCCCACTCGCTCCGGCCGGCGAAGCTGCTTACCGTGTGATCGACAGCCACATCGCCGCGCTTCCAGTCATCAGCGACGAAGGAAAACTCCTGGGCGTGTTGACGGTGGACGCCGCGGTGGCCCGAGTGGCCCCGGCGAGCTGGAATTCGCAAGCGCCGAGGGTATTCGCATGAGCAAGCCAACCTCGCCTGTAGGGCTGGAACCGCTGGACGCAGTTGACGCAAAGCTGTTGCCGGTGACGCCGCGGAAGATCCGAGCGGGATTGCGCCTGAACATCCGCGGACGAAGTGTCCACTTGCGAGGTCTGCGACGAACGCCGACTGGGCTGATGCGTTGGCTGGCGATTCTCGGTCCCGGTCTGATCGCCACTTCGGCGGGAAACGATGCAGGTGGCATTGCCACCTACAGTCAGGCGGGCGCGAAGTTTGGTTACGAGTTGATCTGGGTCATGGTTCTGCTCACCTTGTCGTTCGCGGTGGTGCAGGAGATGTGCGCGCGGCTCGGCGCGGCGACCGGGCGCGGGCTGCTCGACTTGATTCGCGAGCGCTTTGGAATTGCGTGGGCACTGTTTGCGGTAGTCGTGATTCTGATCGCGAACGGCGGGGTGACAGTCAGTGAGTTTGTCGGCATTGGTGCGGCGATGGAACTGATGGGGGTCAGCAAGTATATTGCGATTCCGATCGGTGCGGTGGTTATCTGGTACCTTGTGATCTTCGGCACTTACGGCAAAGTGGAAAAGATACTGCTGCTGATGACCCTCGTCTTTTTTGCTTATCCAATCTCGGCCTTCATGGCCCACCCAAACTGGGGCGAAGTGGCGCGCGGAGCTTTCGTGCCGACGTTTCGCAGTGACCCAACCTACATTTTCATCATCGTCGGTTTGCTGGGCACGACGATCACGCCCTACATCCAGGTCTTTCAACAGAGTTCGTTGGTTGAGAAGGGTGTAGCGCGCCGGCATTACGGGCCTGAGCGCATTGATGCTTACGTCGGCGCAATTTTCTCTAATCTCATGTCCATCTCGATGATCATCGCTACGGCGGCGACGCTTTACGTAGTGGGCCAGAGAGACATTGGTTCGGCGGCCGACGCGGCCCGCGCGCTCGAGCCGGTAGTGGGCAGCGCTGCGCGCGCACTTTTTGGCGTCGGCCTTTTGGGTGCGACACTTTTGGCCGGTGCGGTGCTGCCCCTGGCAACGGCTTATGCAGTTAGCGAAGCGTTTGGAGTGCCTAAGGGGGTGAACCTGGACTTCCGGCGCGGCCGCGTTTTCTTCGGGCTCTTCACCGCTCTGATCGTGACAGGCGCGACCCTCGCGTTGATTCCCAACGTACCGGTGATGAAGTTGTTGGTTGGGGTCCAGGTCCTCAACGGCTTATTGCTTCCGATCGTTCTGGCGTTCATCATCTTGTTGATTAACGACAAACGTTTGACCGACGACCTGAAGAACAGCCGGCGAAACAATGTCCTCGCGATTGGGACGCTGGTCCTGATCAGCGCGGCTGTAGCAATAATGTTGGGGACGCAGTTGCTGGAACTGCTGGGCGTGAAGCTTTTTTAGTTCCGCGGATTCAGTGGGCCGGTTAAGGATTTCGAACCGGTCCCCCTGCTGGTTTGGCAGTCGTTCGTGGAGCCGGTGGCTTCACCGGAGTCGCTTCGCCTTTCGGCGCAATGCGTCCGTTGCGCGTTAAAGCAATCCGCTTGTCCTTGCTCGAACCATCTTCAACCGCCACCTTGATAGCGCGAAATGATCCGTCACGCGCTTTGTTAGTCGGGTTATAAGTAAGTACATATTGCGTGCGCAGATCGCGCACAATTTCATTAGCAATCTGCGGTAACTCTGCCAGCGACTGCGGAAAGAAGGCGCGACCGCCGGTTTCGGTAGCCAACTTGCTGATGAGGCTCACCGCCTTTTCGCGCGGGCTTTTACGAATCAGACCGCCATCCTTATCGAGTTCATTGACGAACCCAATCACATAAATCTGAACGTCCTCTTCGCGCAAGCGCGAGAACAGTTTTTCCTGAGTATAGAAACTGTCGCGCTCTTCGCCATCGGTAATCACGATCAACGCACGTCGCCGGCGATCGCTGTCGTCGCCCTTCTTGTATTCAGCCACATGCTCGGCCGCTAGATAAACTGCGTCGATGATCGCGGTCTGTCCGCCTTCCACGTAAAGATTGTCGAGGCCGTCGATCAGCAATTCGTTGTTGGCGGTGAAGTCCTGGAGAACTTCAATCTTCTCTTTGCTGATGAACCGGATCAGAAAGGTTTCATCGCCCTTCTTATTACTGTTAACGATAGTCTTGCCGGCATCGATGACGCTCTGAAGTTGAAAACGCAAAGACTGCGATGTGTCTACGGCGAGGCCGTAGCTGATCGGAACTTCTTCCCGAGTGAAAGTTTCTACGGGTTGCAGCACGCCGTTTTCAAAAACGCGAAAATCGCTTTGACGCACGTTGTCGATTGGACGATTGTTGCGATCGATTACACGCACATTCAGCGTCACGAGTTCCGTGTTGACCCGCACAATACTATCTTCATCAATGTCGTCCTCGGGCGTCGGCGACGGTTTGGCAATCAAAACAGGCGGCGGTGGCGGCTCGGTTAGGATCGGCACGATCTGACCTTCAGGACGTCGGGGCACGGGGGTTGGAGTCGGAGTGGCCGCAACCACGCGTCGCACCGGAGCGGGTGCTGGGGTAGGTGAAGGCCGCGGCGTAGTGACCGTGCTGCGTCGCGGCCGATCCTGGCTAAGCGACGCAAAAGCGGCAAAAGCGAAGGTTGATCCGAGCAGACAAACTCCCGCGAAGGCAACACTCAACGCGAGCGCAACTCTGCGCGTGGTTATGCGACGCTTGGCGCCTTCTCGTTCGGCAAAAATAGATTTCATTTCGAAATTCAATCCACTCGC
>JANLZV010000498.1:0-5238 GCA_031366425.1 Pyrinomonadaceae bacterium
CGCCATATCTCCGCGCAATCATTTCCGATAGCCCGTATCTCATCAGCGTCCCCACAAAACCCGCCAGCCCAATTAACAGCAATCTTTGCATCTCGATTCATCAACCCTTCCTGCGAGAGAGCGCAATTTCATTTCGCACTAATCTACCTCACCGCCACCGTCAGCAATCGCAGAAGCAATTGTGACACCCACCTGACACCGCTTCCTGTCCGGTTGCAATCACACCGGAGACTAGGCAGAATACACGGGCGCGTCAACTTTTCATCGCTTTGCAATCCAGGCGAAATTCCTTCACAACCATAGAGGTCACCGTCGAAATGACTACGGATAAAGAAGGCAATGCAACCAGAGGGTCGCTTCGCCTCGCCCCGAATTGCGATGAGATCGAAGTGGAAAAAGCGAAGCTGCCTCGACAGTTTGTTAACTTCACTTTTTACCGCGCGCTCCCTGCCTGGCGGATGCTCGCGGAAGAAGACAAGACCCGATGCAAAGAAGAATTCGTAATCACGGTAGACGAATTCCGCCGCCCGCTCCTGATTAACAGTTATTCGACGATCGGCTTGCGCACAAATGTCGATTTCATGATCTGGCGGATCGGTTACGAACTCGATCCGATTCAGGAGATGACCTCCCGGCTTAACCACACGCAAATGGCCAAGTATCTCGAGCCTTCGCAGTCGTTCCTTTCGATGACGAAGCGCTCGATGTATATCGACAAGGACAATCCCGAGCACGTAGAAGATCGACTGCACATCGTCCCAGGCAAATCAGACTATCTTTTTGTCTACCCGTTTGTGAAAACCCGCGAGTGGTATTCCCGCACGGCGGACCAGCGCCAGGAAATGATGGACGAACACATTCGCATCGGCACGAAATATCGATCCGTGAAACTCCACACCACTTATTCCTTTGGTCTCGACGATCAGGAGTTTGTCGTAGCGTTTGAAACGGATCATCCTTCAGACTTTCTCGATCTGGTTCAGGAACTGCGCGAAACCAAAGCAAGTTCTTACACCCTGCGCGACACTCCAATGTTTACTTGCCGGCGCCGCAGTCTGGCGGAATGCCTGGACGCCCTGGGCTAGTTTCGCGCTTAGCTAAGTTTCGCGCTTAGCGATTCCCCCGCTTTCGGCATTCGTTTATCAACGGCAATTCAATGAAACCAGTCTGGCGACGTCTTGCAACTTCTTCTCTTAAGTTGCTGGCGCTCGTCGTCATCATTGCCGTCCACGCCTTTCCCCAAGCGGTTTCAATTGATCGAACGCAAACCGAATATCTTTGGTACGAAACCGAGAACATGCGCGGCTTCGGCACCAAGCCCACAGGTGAACCAATCCAAAATCCGTCGTGGCTCCACCTCCCGCGCGCGCAGGCGCCGGGATGGGGAATCAACGGCCCGGGTGTCTCCGCGGAATGGTCGCAGGGCGGCGAGAGCGAATGGAACTCAGCCGCCGCCAGTGCCGATGAGAATCGCGCGACGATTTTTCAGGATGTCGAGATTCCCCGCGGCGGCGATCATAAAATTTGGGTGCGTTACGCAGACTGGGCCGGCAAGGCTGAAACCTTCGTCATCAAAATTACCCAAGGCGATCGCGAGGTGTTTCGTCATGAGTTTGGGGCGAAGGGAATAATTGATGACCACGATGAAGTCAGCATGTATTGGGGTTGGGCTTTCACCTGGGACGGAGCGCCGGCCACGCTGACCAAAGGCCCTGCACGGATTTCGATCGAAATCGAAAAGACTGCCGACGCTGTGCGCCAGGTCGATTGCTTCTTGGTTACCAACGATCTCGACTTCCTGCCGAGTGGGCGGCGCAAGCCTGACTTTGCCGCAGCACGCTATCTTCGCGAGTGGTCGAGAAGCACTACAACGCTGACTCCGCTTAGCAACACTTCGGCACAAACGACAGTTCCACCCGCATGGAAACCGCAGAAACTCGCCGGTCGCGATTTTCTGATGCCCTGGAACATCTCGACGGAGTTTTGGAAGCTCTACGATCAGCCCGCTGAACAGCGTCCACTTTATCCATTCAACGCCGAACCCATCGACGAGTTTGTGAAGAAATACAAAGGCGTGCGCGACGTGCCGCTCTTCAGTTCAAAACTGGTCGCGCCGGTGATCTACATCAATAACCTGACGGAATACCTGAAAGACGGTAGTCCGTTTCGCCGCTATTTGGCGGAAACGAAAACGCCGTTTGCGGTTTTGATTAATTACGGTTCCGCCCAAATGTCGGATGAAGAGGGTCCGGCGGCATGGAAACTTTTGAATGGAGAACTGAAGGACCAGTTTCTTGGTTGGGTCTCGGGCGAGAACGTTGGCTATGTTTGGGAACACCATGCCAAAGAGTTAAGGGTGTCACCGGATATGTCGCGGCGGGATTTGCTTAGCGCCCATCGGGCTTTCTACGATCAGGCGATTGCGCGAAAGTGGGCCGCGATTTTTCACACTGAAACCGGCGCGATGTGGGACAAGTTGATTCCCGCGCAAGCCACTTCGAGCACTTCCTTTGCGCATGCGCTCACCGATTGGGGCGTGCGTCTCCTGGGAATCGAAACTGCGGCTGTGCAACCAATGTTTGGGATGCGCGTGGCTTTCACGCGTGGCGCGGTGCGTCAAAACGGTGGCAGTTTCCTTTACTATCACGCGCCCAACTTCGGTGATACCGCGACTACTTTTACGAAGCAGCAAAACTTCGCCGGTCCGGATAACTTTTTTCACTCGCGCTACGGCGCGACGATGGGGCCTTCGCTTTCGTGGTATCGCAAGAGCTACTACTTCTATTACATGTCCGGCGCTTCGGCGATCTATCTGGAACAGGGCGGCGATCAGTTTTTCAAACCCGGGCCGGGCGAGCATGAGTTTCAACTAAACCCGCTGGGGAAGATTACGGAAGAGTTTATGCGTTTCGCCGAAAAGCATCCCGATCGCGGCGCGCCTTTCACCCCTGTGGCCTTCCTGCTCGATCCGGCCCATGGCTGGGACATGACTGATTATCCGCAATGGCCTTTCCAGGTTTCGCCCATCAATCGGAGCGACCGCGCGCTGCGGGAACTGTTTGGCGTGGCTTATTTTCCAGGCCTGGTCAACGAAGGTGAGCCTGCCACCGCGGACCGTCAGGCATTTGTTAACGGAATCTTCGGAGACATCTTTGACGTCCTGGTCGCATCGGATTCGCCAGCCACCGGGCCAACTGTCAAAAAGGATCAGCGATTGAATTCAAGGGAGCCTGCGGCGCTTCTCGATTCTTATCGTGCAGTAGTCGTTGGCGGACACATCGATTGGTCACCACAATGGGTTTTGCGTCTTACGAATTATGTGAAGGGCGGTGGGACTGTCGTGATCAATGCCGCGCAAATCACAGGACTCCCATCCGAACTCCTGGGAGTGAAGCCTTTGGGCTCGACCGGCGAAGCCCATAAGGCCAATTGCCTCTCCCCGGGAGAGGTGGCGCAGGATTTACACGGGCAAATATTTCGCTATGAAAAAATTGAATTAAGGGGCGCGCAAGCGTTAATCACGACCGCGAACGGCGAGCCGCTGGTTACAGTTAACAAGGTGGGCCAGGGCCGAGTAATTTTTTCCACCGTCGCCGATCTACTCGGGGAAGACGAACGCGTGACAACTTTCGCAGCCCATCTGCTCGCGCACGTTTTTGCCGATGCTACTCCCGTCAAAGTCCGCGGTGACGTTGAATATTTAATAAATCGAAACAGCAATGGTTGGGTGGTTTCGCTCTTGAATAACAATGGCGTCTTCAAGCCCCAACAAGGGCTGGCCCAGGTGGACCGCAGCGCGGTGGCAACCGCAACTATCAGCTTGCGCGGCGCGGCTGTTTCGCGTGGTCGGGAGTGGATTTCAGACCGCGTGCTGGAAATAAACCGGGCGACGGGAATGCCGGACAGCGTGACTGTCAAGATTGCGCCAGGCGGGGTTGCGATTGTTGAGTTGGAGGCCCGATGAATCCGAGGTTAGCGCGCGGGGCGAGCCGTTACTTCAAAGGTGCCCTTCGAGTCGCCGCCGCGCTGCCGCGTTTGCAATTTCTTCCTGCCCGTTGAGTGTCAACAGTCTGACTGCGGCAATCCGTACATAGACGTTATCGTGATTCTCGATCGCCTGGACTAGCGGCATCACTTCACCGGTCTTCGCCATCGTTAATAGGAGGCACAAGGCACTGTAGGTCTCCTCCCGACTTTCGCCGCCCAGCATGTCAATCACTTCAGCGGCCACGCCTGATGCGGCCATCGCGCTGCCAATGTTCCGGCGCCGTTCGGGCGACGCTTCTTCCAACGCCCGATTAAACAGTTCGACCACTCGGGCCGGATCTGATGCGCGCAATTCGCGCGCGGCGTGGTTGCGGATATCGGCCGAGTTTTCGTCAAAACGCGCGGCTATTCGGCTGAACTCATCGGGCGCCGCAGCCGGCGCCGGAACCATTGCCGCGGCCGATACATTCGCGAAGCCGGTGACACTCCCCTGCCCGTTCCCCTGGGCAGCTCCGGCGTTTGCCAACGGCGGAGTGATCAACGGGTGAAGATTAAATTCCGTTATCGGCTCAGCAATGGCAACTCGCTTGGAAGGTCGAAGATTCTCTGCCGGATCATCGCGCCATTCGTCAGCTTGAGTCTCTTCCGGCGGATGTTGCTGCTCCAGTAAGCGGTTAAATCTTTCTGACGCTCGCAGTCGTTCATCATGTTCAGACTGCAGACGCTCGCGCTCCTGCTGCAGCTGTCGCTCCACTTCGGCTCGATCACGAGCGGCTGCTTCGATGCGATGCCTTTGTTCTTCTTCCAGCCGCCGCAATTTCTCGGTCTCTTCCTTGATGCGGCTTTCCTGCTCGGTCGCCGAACGCGCGCCGATGGCGACATTGCGTCTGACTTCTTCCAACTTCGCCAGGATTCGCTCTTCTTGGCTCTCCGCCTTTCGGGCCTCCGCTTCCATCCGTTGCGTCTGGTCAGCGATTAGCTGGTAACGATTTTCGGCAGTCACGCGGCGCGCTTCCGCTTCCTCAATCCGCTTGCGCGCCTGCAGATCGGCAAGTCGCAAACTCTCGATCTGACTACTGATGTGTCGCTCATGACCGGCTCGTTGCTGGGCCTCGGCTTCAATTCGCTGACGCTCGACCGCAAGTCGCGTCAGTCTATGCTCTTCTTCGGCCATGCGCTGGCGCTCCGCTTCCTCGAGTTGCCTCTGCTCTTCCAGTGCGCGGCTTCGAACTTCTTCAAGCCGCTGCCGTT
>JANLZV010000530.1:0-2573 GCA_031366425.1 Pyrinomonadaceae bacterium
TCCAACTTAGCCTTGGGCAGCCGGCCAAACAATTCCGGCAGTCGTTTCCACATTTGATCCGTGTAGGTTTGATACTCGTCCAGAATCTGCTGACGCGACTTCGGGTGCAGGGCCGGATTTCGGCGCAACGACTCTTTGAAACTCTTTAGATCGTTGAACCCGAGTTCGCGCGCAATCTTGAGCTGCTCCCCTTCGATGCGGGCCACTTCACTGAGTCCAAGCTGATGGATATCTTCGGGCGTCATGTCGGTGGTAGTTTGCCGTTTGACTGAAAGCGCATAACGCTCTTTACCCTGCGGCAAAGCCCAAACTCCGACGGTGGTTCGGCCTTTGGGCGCATACTCACTCGTGACAAAGTTTTTGAATGTCTGGTAAGCGGGCAGCACCTTATCGCGAATCGAATCGAGGATGCCGGCCCGCAGCCGCTGCTGGTCAACGTCAGATAACCCTTTCGGAAAATTGCTCGCCGGTTGTGCGAAGGGGGTCTCCTCGGGGTCCTGCCCGGCGATGTTGGAAATTTGTTCCGCCACCTGAAGCAAAAGAATCCTGGGCGGCATCAATCCGTCTTTCATACCTTTGCGCATCTGGATCGTCGCTTCGCTTAGCGCGCGCGGTACCTGCCGCAGCCGCGCGATGTAATCTTCGTAGTCCTTAACGGTGACAAACGAAAGCGAGGACGGCAGTTGCGGCAGGTCAAGATGAATTCCGCCAAACTGGCTCACCGGCATTTCCCATTCTTTAAACTTTGCTGCTTCGAGTTGTTGCCGCAGATTGCGCAGCATCAGTTCGCGATTGAGTTGATCCTGCGCGGGTAAATCGGCGGGATCGATGGCCGCAAACTTTTTCAGAAAGATGCCGGCTTGGCGCAAGTCGCGTTCGATGGCCGCCTGGGAAAAGTCGCTAAGCCGATCGTTGTAACGCTTGTCGCCGAGAATCGAAGCAAACTCGGGACTGGTGCGCATCGTGTATTCCCACTGCTCGGTCAGCAGGGCGTTTAATTTTTTCACGCGCTGTTCGACACTGACGCGTGGCGTTGTTTTCAATTTAGACTGCGAACGAGTTTTCATTTGCGCGTGGGAGACCGAACTAATTGAGAAAATAGCGAAGCAAAAGATGCTCAGCGCCGTGAGATAACGAAACGAACATTTCATTTTGAAAGATTCCTATCAATGGTCAATTTTCAAGGCTTTGCCAAAACCACAGATAACCAACGTTCTGAGTCGTCATGGTAATATCGCGAAAGATCTTCGAGTGTTATCTCCGTGGCTTCGATCTTATCTCCGTCTTCGGACTCAACGTAGAGTTTCAGCGCGTTGGCTTGGGCTGACAAGTCTTCGAACCTGCTGCGAATTTCATTAATTCCGACTGCCGGAATCCCGTAAGCTTCCTGCACATTCGCTTCAAGGCGTTCGTTTTCAGTCTCGGTAAGTGATCCAAAAAGATCCGCGTACTCGAAATAGTTTTCGCTCGCGTGAAATCTGCCGCGGCGTTCACCGTCAGAGCGTGTCTGTTCAAGCAACGAGTAACCAAGGAGAACACCGGCCGTGTAGAGCAGATACCGCGGCTGTGGCTCAGCCTGGGAGTCTCCCTTTTCGATCCACCACGAGTCTGCTTCGAAGTTGACTGGGCCAACTTTCCCAGCGTTCAGCGGCGGCGACTCCGAGAGACGTTTCATCGCGTCATGGTATCGCTCCTGGGTAGCGCGCAGCGGCGTTGGCAGTTCCTCTCCCATTGGAGTTGATTGCAAGGCAAGCTGATCAAACGGCGTGTCGACGAACTCGCCCGGCTCGAGTGGCTCGCCGATCAGTTTCGAGTAACAGACACCGGTTGATGAGTCGACTGCCGAGGTGATCAATACATTGTCGAAAGTTAAGAGCGCTCGGACCTCGAGTTGAATCGGGCGGGATATCGCGCCGCACACGGGAATAGTCATGCGGCTTCCATGAGAAGTGCCGGGCTGACGCAGCCATTCATGACAGGCGTGCTGAATCTGTTTGAGTTCGTCTTCAACCATTCGTAGTCAGAGAGAATTCGGGAGTCTTGCTTCTTCAATGCGCCCAACTATTTCGCTCCATAGCGTTTAACCGGCAGAATTTTCAAACGGAGCGTTGCATCAAAAAGTCAGTTTGCGGATCGTCCCCCAGTTGAAACACATGCGTGCCCACTTTAACGAAATTCCACTTGTAGTAAAACGCCTGAGCCCGAGTGTTATTTTCCCAGACACCGAGCCAAAGCGTGTCGTAACCTGCCCGTTGCGCGTCATCGATGCAAACTTGCATCAATGCCGCACCCACACCACTGCCGAGACTCTTTCGGGACACATACAGGCGCACTAACTCGATTGGTTTGGCGCCAGTCACTTGCTCTGGCGCATTTCCCGAACGGAGCATCGCATAACCGAGCGCTACGCCGTCAGCCTCCGCGATGTGAAACGAGGCGAGAGGGTCAGCTAGCTCCGCCGTCTGCTGCGTGGGATTGAATGCGGTGGTGAGATAGGCGGCCATGTTTTCAGGTGAGTTGTCGGCGGCAAATGTTTCCGCGAACGTCCGCGCGCCGAGTTCGGCCAGCAACGC
>JANLZV010000566.1:0-2088 GCA_031366425.1 Pyrinomonadaceae bacterium
GCCACGCAGCGCCGCCAGACGATCTCGATGCCAAAGAAATCGCGAGAGCCTCTCAAGCTGATGAGCAGGGTCGATGCGATCGAGCAAGCGTTCATCAACTTCTGTGGTGCGACGCCGGACGAAATCACCAGGCGAGGGAATTGACGGTCCGGAGGGCGCGCCGGTCGAGAATCCATCGCGAATGCGCGACGCCACGCCGAATGGTCGCAGACGCGCGGCGGTGTAGGAGCGGACGTAGTTGCGAGCTGAATTTGTGGCGAGCGCCTGCAGGTTTGTAGATGAACGTCCTACGAAACTGGATAAGCTCATGCTGCCTACTCCGCGGGCGAGTTGCACGCCACGAAAAGCCGTAGTGGCCGCGCCTCCATAACGGAAGTAAAGTGACGCGGCGCGTGCGGTGATCGCGGCAATCGTGCGGAAAAGTCCTCGACCGGGTGGTGTGTGCCGCGCCCGCCAAATCTCGTGGCCGCTCGCCGGATCAAAAGCTGCTATCTCAGATTGACCACCGACGACGAGGTCGCCGGCTTCGTTTATTACGCCGAAAGAAGCGCGTTCGACGCCATGCCGGACCCGCGCCCGCCGTTTGCCGGTGTGAGCATCGATTTCAATTAAGTCGTCGCGGTCCGCGACAAAGATGCTTTCAGCGTTGGGCAACACGAGATTCGTGATGCCCTTGTCGGCGCCTTTATATCGCCAAAGTGTCTTTCCGCTGCGCGTATCAATTGCGCTGACGCCGTAGGGTCCGCGATCTGTAGTCTCACCATTTTTGAGCCGGGTAAATTGGCCGCCAGTGCGGACGTAAAGAATGTCTCCGACAAGAATCATTTCCGGAGTTAGGCCGAGGTCTTTTGCCTCCCACTCAGTGTCTCCAGTGTCACGCGAAATTGCGCGCACGCGCCCGTGGCCGGAAGTGTAAATAAACCGTTCATCAAAAATCGGCGCCGCTTCGGTCAGCGCGAGACCATCTTCGTTTACCCGGTAGCGTTCGCGCAGGCGCGACTTGCCGGTCCGCGCATCAAAAGACGTAAGACCTTCGTAAAAAAGAAAGAGCCGACCGTCGAGAAAAATCGGCGCATGATAATTGTCGAGCGTGTAATCGACATCTCCACTCTCAGGCCAGCGAGAAGGCATCATCGCAACCTCGCCTGCTTCATGCTTCCATAGCTCTTCTCCGGTTGAAAGCTCCAACACATGCAGCTGCGGATGCCGCTTGAAGTCGTCCTTCGGATTCTCCCTCGCGTCTTTCGCCAGCACGAGGGCGAGAAGATTTGCCGTCGGGTCGACGGCCATGTGCATTAAACTGCCGCTAATCTTTTCGCTCTTCCACACGGGATCGCCCGTAAATAAATCAACGGCTTCGACGCGCGTTCGTTCACCTCTTTGAAAACTCAGCAGCAGCAGATCCGAATCAGGCACCGCAGCCACGTCCGATTCGTCGAGGGCCGCATCCTTTCGTCGCCACAATACTTCACCGCTTGAGCCGTCAATCGCGTACAGCGATTTTTCGGTTCCAACAATCAGAACGCCCAAATCGGTCGTTTGATAAAACTTAACGTCCTTGTCGAGTTTGGCGACCCAACCCTGCGCGTTAGCTTGCGTGGGGATAGAAACGGTGGTAACAGCCAAGAGGAATATCAGTTTGATGAACGATGGCTTTATCATAAAGTGGAGAATACCAGAACATCGATTCGATTGCGGCAGCCTTTGGACATCATCCTAAGGGCCAATTCGATTACGAGGTAGTCGAGACGCTCACGAATCCAACGTATTCCATTCGCAGGCAAATCTGATATTCTGATCCATCGAGTTAAGTTGGCGTTTGCGGTCGTGATTGCTTTCCGGTTTTCGAATCAATTGCCGGCCGCTTAAAGTCGAATTTGGGATCCGTTAACGTGTCCGGGGTTTTCAATGCTCCCTTTAAAAAATCGAAGAGCGCTAAGTAAGTGGAGTTTGCTGCCTTTGTTGCTCGCGTGCTTCTGTTTGCTCGGCACCCTGGCAAACGGTCAGTCGATCGATATGGCGACTCCAGCCCCAGTTCGCGGCGATCAGGTGGCTGGGACGATCCTGGCACGTGACCTCGGCGATTCA
>JANLZV010000582.1:0-1667 GCA_031366425.1 Pyrinomonadaceae bacterium
CATTGCCGGTAATAACGTAAGTGGGACAAGCTTCCAGACACAGGCCACAGTGAATGCAAGCGAGCAGCCTGTCTTCCTCCTGGGCCAGGATCGACATCAGCGGAGATTGGGACGCAGTGATCGATTTCATGAATGGTCCAAAGACTCGTCAGTATCCAAGCGCCGGCCCATCGCTCCGGCGCGGATCCGTGGCGCCCAAACGAATCCCGGTCTTTTCTTCAATCATCACTCCGGCGGCGTCACCCATATAGCCGTCGCCGTCGGTCCAGCCTGCGTCCGTGCGAATGCGAAGGGTATGACCGCGCGACTTGAGAATGCCCAACGTATCTTCCGAAAGCGCGTAAGGTTCATAAGCGACCTCATCTGGGAGCCACTGATTATGTATGCGCGGCGCATCGATCGCCTGTTGCAGGTTCATGTCATAGTCAATGACGTTGGTGATGACCTGCAGCACGGTATTAATGATGGTGGCGCCGCCGGGTGAACCGATCGCGAACCAGAACGAGCCGTCGCGGCGCAGCACGAGAGTCGGCGTCATCGCCGACAGCGGTCGCTTAAGTGGCGCTATCGCGTTTCGTTCTCCCTGAATCAAGCCGTACAGGTTTGGCGTTCCCGGCTTCGCTGAAAAATCATCCATTTCATTATTCAGCAAAAAGCCGGTGCCTTTGGCGACGACCTTCGAGCCGTAACTATCATTCAGAGTGTAGCTGTTCGCCACCGCATTCCCTTCGCCATCAACTATTGTGAAGTGCGTAGTCGACCCTGCCTCAGCGCCCGGCGGATTGCCAAACTGAATTTCAGCGCTGGTCGAAGCATGCTCGGGATTGATCGTGGAACGCTGCTTCATCGCATAGTCTTTGTCGATCAACGCGCTGACGGGAACGCGCGCAAAGTCTGCATCGCCAAGGTACTCAGCCCGATCTGCATAAGCGCGACGCATCGCTTCGGCCATAAAGTGATAACGGTCAGCCGACGCGGCGCCCATCTGCTTCAGGTCATAGCCTTCGAGAATGTTCAGCATCTCGATCAGGATCACTCCGCCCGAGGACGGCGGCGGCATCGTGATGACCTCGTAGCCGCGATAGCTGCCGTGCAATGGCTCCCGCTCTTTTGCGACGTAGCCTTTCAAGTCGGTCAGGGTAATCAGGCCGTTGTGACGCTTCATAGCGGCAGCGATCAAACGCGCAGTCAAACCTGCGTAAAACTCGCGTGCGCCATTTCGCTGGAGCCGCGCCAACGTTGCCGCCAGATCCGGCTGACGGAACACTTCTCCTTCCTCATAAGGTTTACCGTCGTTGAGAAATATTTTTCGACTGTCTTCGTAGAGTTCAAATTGCGGTTTCTTCTTCTGCAATGCCATCGCCAATTTGTGCGAAACTGGAAAACCCGTGGCGGCTAACCGGCGCGACGGTTCTATCAATTGAGACCAACTCAATCTTCCTGAGCCATATTCTTTCAGTGCCAGTTCCATGCCGCGAACCGTGCCGGGAACTCCGGCCGCGCGAAACCCGAGCAGCGAACCACCTTCGCCCTTGATCAGATTGCCCGCCTGATCAAGATAGAGGTTGCGAGTCGCTGCGGCTGGCGCCATTTCGCGGTAATCGATCGCGGTCGTTTTTCCGTTCCGCAAACGAATCATCATGAAGCCGCCGCCGCCCAGGTTGCCG
>JANLZV010000600.1:0-4087 GCA_031366425.1 Pyrinomonadaceae bacterium
CCACTAATCTCGGCTCGTCTCTCGTCGGCGCGCTTTATGTGCTTGACGAGCCTTCGATTGGGCTGCACCCGCGTGACAACGATCGCCTGATTAAGATTTTGCAAAACCTGCGCGACATTGGGAACACGGTCCTCGTAGTTGAACACGACGAAGACATGATGCGTTGCGCGGATCATATTCTCGATATTGGCCCGGCGGCCGGCGAACTCGGCGGACGCGTGATTTACGAAGGCACTTTTGACGGTTTGATGATCGACGAAGGCTCGCTCACCGCGCGTTACCTGCGCGGCGAAGTCGAAATTAAAGAACCAAAGCAGCGTCGGGCTTTTGGAAAACGCCGGCTGACACTCGAGGGTGCGTCTGAGCACAATCTAAAATTGCTCGACGTCTAACTACCGCTCGACATGCTCGTCTGCATCACCGGCGTCAGCGGCTCGGGAAAGTCGACCTTGATTCACGATTGCATCTACGCCGGCTTGAAGAAGCAGCGCGGCGATTGGCAAGGTCACGTCGGCGCCTTTTCAAAACTTGACGGCGGCAATCTCATCGATGATGTGATTCTCGTCGATCAGTCGCCGATTGGGCGCACTCCGCGGTCCAACCCAGTCACTTACATCAAAGTTTACGACGGCATTCGCGAGGTCTTCGCGGCCACGCGGGAAGCGCAAGCGCGCGGACTCGATCCATCACATTTCTCTTTCAACCTGCCAGGCGGTCGTTGCGACGTTTGCCAGGGCGACGGGACAGTCACGGTGGAAATGCAATTTCTCGCCGACGTTGAACTCGTGTGCGAAGAGTGCAAAGGCACTCGCTTCAAGCAACTAATTCTGGACGTTCGCTACCGTGGCAAGAATGTACACCAGGTTTTGCAGCTGACAGTGCGCGAGGCCATCAGTTTCTTTCGCGAGGTGCCGCGAATAACTAATCGACTCAAGGTGCTGGATGAAGTGGGACTTGGCTATTTGCGTTTGGGCCAATCGGCCACCACGCTCTCTGGCGGCGAAGCACAACGAATCAAACTTGCGGCCCAACTCTCAAAGCGCACCGGCGCGAAGACGCTCTACATTTTCGACGAGCCCACCACCGGTCTGCATTTCGACGACATCAATAAACTGCTGTTGGCTTTTCGCGCGCTGATCGATGCCGGCGGCTCCCTGCTTGTGATCGAGCATAATCTCGACGTGATTAAGACGGCGGATTACATTATCGACCTTGGCCCGGAAGGGGGCGACGCAGGGGGGCGAGTGGTAGGCACCGGCACTCCTGCACAGATCATGGCCATCCGCGAGTCTCATACCGGAAAATACCTAAAGGCGCATCTCGCGAAAGCAAACGGCGGTGGAAATAGCTCGGGCCTTCCTGCGAACCGCGCCGCCCGCGAGCAATGACTGATCCGGAAAATCAAATTGATCGCGCCCGTCCACAGGCCCGTCGCATTCCGCTAAAGCGTCGTCTCGCCTACCTCGCCATCATCTATCTGGGTTTTCTGTTGGTCCTCCTGGCAATTGAAGTCGGCACGCGCCTAAAGATGGACCACATATCCAGTCTCGATCTGTTTGTCGTCACTTCGCAGCAGAAAGCTCAGGTTGCCGACGCCAAACAGTCCGGCATCTTCGAAGGCGATCCCCTGTTGCTCTGGCGACTGAAACCGAACTTGGATCACGCCGTGTGGGATTTCACCGTGCTGTCGTCTAATGCGCAGCACTTGCGTGCGCCCGGCAGCGACCGCGCTCTGGCTCCAAAACAGCCGGGCGCCATTCGCATTGTTTGTCTCGGCGATTCGGTGACATTTGGCTATCGCGTTCCCACCGTGTGGCCTGACAAACCTACTGAATACGATCCGGCGTGGCTGCCTTATCCGATGCTGTTGGAAAAAGAGTTGCGCGAGGCAAATCCGGGTCGCCACGTTGAAGTGGTAACCATGGCGGTCCCCGGCTACACGAGTCACCAGGGACTTGCCTGGTTGCGCCGCGACATTGATGAGTTGCAACCGGATCTTGTGACTGTCGGGTTTGGTTGGAACGATGCAAGCTTGAGCGACGTGCCTGATCGCGAGGCCATCAAAACGACCCGCGCCGCGGTGGCAGTGCGTTGGCTCATCGATCATAGCCAGGCCTTTGCGCACGCGACCCGTTGGCTGCGAACGCGAGAAAAGGACAAACTTCGCGCGCGGGTAAAGGCCAGCCCCGACACTCGCCCACTCGCTTACCAGCGACCAGTGTCGCGCGTTTCCCAAACGGAATACCTGAACAACATGCAGGCAATAGTGCAACTGGTCCGCGAACGCGGCGCGAAGGTGATCGTAATCGCGGCCCCTTATCGAGATCATTCTCCGGAAGCAGCTGAAGCGGATTTGATGTTGAAATACCGGCAGGCCCTGGGTGAAACGATGCGGCAGCGGGGCGTGAACTTTTTGGAGCTACGCGAACTTACGGAGGAAGCATATCCGTCAAATGAAGGCTGGTTTGGCGAGCGCATCCATCCAAACCACATGGGCCATCGGTTGATCACTTCAGAGTTGCTGAAGATGATCGGATCAGATCACACTTTGGGTGACCTGAAGGTGCCGGCCTTGATTCCGTGACATCGCAATGAGTCGCGCTGCTTACGCGTGGGCCACGACGCCGGTATATTGTCAGTCGGAGGAATTGAACTTAATGAGTCTAAAGCAACAGATCATTTCTGATTTAACGGCTTCGATGAAAGCCCAGGATGCGCCGCGCACGTCGACGCTGCGCATGGTTAAGGCCGCCATGATAAATCGCGAAATTGAAAAAGGCGGTGAATTTGACGACGAGGAGATGGCCAAGCTGCTGCGGTCGATGGTCAAACAGCGACGCGATTCAGTCGAGCAGTTTGAAAAGGGTGGGCGGCAGGACCTCGCGGACAAAGAGAAAACTGAGATCGAAGTGATCGAGGCCTACCTGCCCCAGGCAGCCTCGCGTGAAGATATTGAAGCTGCCGTTGCTTCGGCAATTACAGATACCGGCGCTGCCTCAATTAAAGACATGGGCAAGGTAATGAAAGCTGCCCAAGCCGCTCTCGCGGGGAAAAACGCCGATGGTCGAACTGTCAGCGAGATCGTCAAGTCGAAACTCGGCGGCTAACTTCAAGGCGCGTTGAACACAGCAAAGTTGTCCCAACGATTAACCAGGCCCAACCCCGCGGAGTTATTAAACAAACCTGCACCGGTCGCACTCGCCAGGACGGACGAGGTAGTTGAAAACACAAGCGTACCGTCTGCATAGACTTGTACGTCGCCGGCCGGCAGCGTGATCACGCGGAGCGTGGTCCAGGTCGAGGGCATGGCAACCCCTGTCGTGAGATCGGTGCGTGCGTTGTTTAAGTAGTATCCCAATTTAAGAATTTGGGAACCTGGCGTCGCCGGAGCGCTTGTCGTGTACGCGAAGAAATAGTTTTTGGCGTCAACTACGCGGAAGCTCAAACCGGTATTAATTCCCCCGCCCCAGCGCCCGCGATTTCGATTTACTCGAACGTCGATCCTGCCATTACTGCTGCCGGTTGGCACCCAGGCTACGGCAGTATCGTCTGACAGCAGCACCGCAACCGAATTCAGAATGCCGAACGGCTGCGACGCGTCGGGCGACTGTCCGGTTTGCCACGTCTGAAGTCCTGCGGAACCTCCTTCAGTTGATCCAAGCCCGCCCCGGCCTTCGAAAAGAAAAGTCGAGTTGACCCGCGCAAACGAATCGAAAACCAACGCGCCCGTAGGGACTGCTGCCGGCGGCGGCAAATTCGTGGGTGCGGGAGCCAGGTTTGCCGCAAAGTTTGGCGCCGACGGATCGATGACAAATTGCGGCGTGGGACAATTGCCTACACAGTCAAAAATTACTCCCGCGCGAGTGCTGCGCACCCAACCCGGATGAGTAGATCCAAAAGATCCGGATGAAAGATCCGCGACTGTTTGACCGGGTCGGAAATAATAACTGAGCAGGTTTCCGCCTAAGCCGAAGATCGTTTGCGGTGCGAATGCCGATTCCACCCCCCCAGGCTGCGTCTCCCGCGGATTCGTGCCCTCGTAGCCCCGAACCTGGGCAATGCGCCCATCGAAATTGCTATGGTCCGA
>JANLZV010000621.1:0-4010 GCA_031366425.1 Pyrinomonadaceae bacterium
CATCAAGTATCGCGGCACGGAGGGACATGCGATCAGCGGCGTCGTCGTGGGTGCGGTTGAGACGGGTCCAGCCGGAGGTGCGGTGTTCATTATTCTTTCAAACGCCGGCACCAGCTCAATTCAGGGAATGACATTATCGAGCACGGTGGAACAGCGTCGCGTGTTCAGTTTCACCGGAGTAGCTGATGGCGAATACGATCTGTTCGCAGGTTTCCAGGCTGGTCCAACTGAGAATTCGCTCGTCGCCAGCAAACGCGTGATGGTGCGTCATGGCGATGTGACCGGCGTCGAACTGAAACTTGCGCAACTAGCTTCGATTGCGGGAACCATCGCCCTCGAGCCTTTGAAGGATGAAAACAAATGCGACAAGCGCGGGTCGCAGGTGATTGAAGTCCTGATCAATGCTCCGCGCGACGATGCGAAAAAGCCCGGCGGTCCGTTGATGGCTTCGTTGTTTGGCGGCGTAGGAACGTCGCTAACTACGAAGGGCGAGTTCATGATCAAGAATGTGGAACCAGGCAAATATCGATTCGCGCTTCAACTGCCTACCGAAGCTTGGTACCTCCGCTCTATCACTGCGCCGGCTACCGTCACCCAGCCGCCGGGTGATTTAGCTCAGGGCGTGGTGACGATCAAAGGCAGCGAGCGCGTGGCTGGCCTCGGCATCGTCGTGGGCCAGGACGCGGCGGCGTTGCGCGGAAAGATCGACGAAGCCGCGGGAGACGCGGTACCGGCGGGTCTGCGCGTGCATCTGGTGCCGGCCGAACGCGATGCCGCCGGGAACGTGTTGCGTTATTACGAGGCAGCGGTGAATAGCGATGGAACGTTTGCGCTCAAGCATCTGGCGCCGGGCCGGTATTTCGTCATCTCACGAATCAAGCCGGAGATCGACGCAGCGCCGCGCGACCTTGCCTGGGATGCGTCGGCCCGAACGAAACTTCGGACGCTGGCGGAGACGGCAAACGTCGTAGTTGAACTGAAACCGTGTCAACGAATGATGGACTATGCGCTGAAACTTCAGTCCACTCCGTAAGGTCTTCAATGAACTCAAATGAACAGCTGATTGAAATCTTCTATCTCTCGTTTCAAAAACTCGACGCGCAGGGCATGGTAGATTGTTATCATCCCGAGGTTGAGTTTTCGGATCCTGCGTTTGGCAAACTGACTGGAGCGGAAGCCGGCGCGATGTGGCAAATGCTCTGCGCGACGGCGAAAAACTTTGAACTCACCTTTAGTGAAGTTTCGGCCGATGAGCTAACCGGCAAAGCGCACTGGGAAGCGCGCTACGACTTCTCCGCGACGGGCAGGCGAGTACACAACAAGATCGATGCGCAGTTTGAATTTCGCGACGGCAAGATTATCAAACATACCGACGCGTTCGATTTTTGGGCGTGGAGCCGTCAGGCTTTGGGCCCCGTTGGAGCGGTGCTGGGTTGGACTCCAATACTGCGAAAAAAGGTTCAGCGGCAAGCTCGCGAAAAGCTGTCTGCCTTTATGAATGCTAAGTAAATAGCTGCTAAACATGAACCGAGAACCAACTTACCAGGCAGCGCGCGCGGTCGCAGCCACCGTGGCAGACCACTTCCGGCGGCAGATCGAGGCAGCGCGCGAACAGGGCGAAGAGCAGCTCGCGCCGGAGCCCGACGAAGCGACGATCACCGCAATTATCGATGCCGCCTTCTGGGCCAGCCTGCGTCGGGAGGAAGGCCAGTCGCCGAAAATATCGCTCGCTTTCGCCCCGCCCGAGCAGGTTGAACAACCAATCTTATTTGAGCGGCGACTTCCGCTCACGCCCAGCTTCCTCACCAAATTAGCCCCGGCAGTGGAGCGTCCGGAGATTCATCTCGGAGTTTGGACTGAAGATGATGAACTGTACGTTTGGGGCGCGACGCGCATCGTTCCCAGTTTCTGTTTTGTGCTCGAGGTCGTCGAACCTGGCCTGCTCGTAATCAAGCACCGGCGCAACGACGGGTTTGGAAAGTTTGCCAACGTCGCCGTGCTCAAGGGTGAACAGGTAAAGGTGATCGATGAGAATGGCACCAGCCTGCCTGACTGTCCCGATCTCCTGACTTCTTTGCTGGCGTTTACCTCGCCCGATTCGTGGGGACAGGGAGAAGACTCGGTAAACCTCCTGGTCCAACTTGCGGCGTCGATGCGCGCCCACGGACACGGCGGTTCATTGTTGGTGTTTCCGGCCGGCACTGATCGCTGGCGCGAGTCGATTGTGCATCCGATTCTTTACTCGATCGTGCCGCCTTATTCCGGGCTCACTGACTTGATGGAACAGCCGCTCAGCCAACGCTCGGGTCGCCTTTGGCAGACCGCGATTCGCCGGACCGTCGATTCGGTCGCGGGGCTGACGGCGGTGGACGGCGCCACGATTATCAGCGACCGGTATCAGCTATTTGCGTTTGGCGCGAAGATCAGGCGCGCGCGCAACGCGAAACCGGTTGAAGAAATAATTACTACCGAGCCCATCTTGAGCGACCGCGCGATCGTGGTCCATCCAGGGCAAACTGGAGGCACGCGGCATTTGTCGGCGGCCCAGTTTGTCAACGATAATCCTGACGCCCTGGCCCTCGTGGCTTCGCAGGATGGACGCTTCACTATCTTTGCCTGGTCGCCTTGCGAAAACATGGTCCACGCGCATCGCGTCGATTCCTTGCTGCTCTAATTCCATGATCGAAACATCACGCCTCCAGCTCCGTCCCTGCGAGTTGTCACACTTCGAAGCGATTATTTCCGACGAGGCGCAGCTCGCAAAAGAGTTGCAAGTGGATCTCGCTGAAGATTGGCTTGGCTTCGATGCCGCTCGCGAGGCAATGCAGCCGGCCTACGAATATCTCAAGACCAATCCGAACGCGCTGGGTTGGTGGACCTATCTGTTCATTCATAAGGCCGACCTGACGCTGATCGGGCTCGGAGGATTCAAGGGTGAAGTCAACGAGGCGGGCATGGTTGAGATTGGCTATGAGATTGCGCCGGCATACCGGCGGCGTGGACTCGCGCTTGAGGCCGCGCTGGGAATGATCGATTTCGCGTTTGCTAATCCGCGGGTCAAGCTCGTTGATGCGCACACGCTTCCGGAACGAAACGCCTCCACCGGCGTTCTCGAAAAGGCCGGAATGTCTTTCGCTGAGACGGTAAACGATCCAACCGATGGAGAGATTTGGCGTTGGACCATAAGCCGCGAAGACTATCTCCGCCGCCGCTAAACGTGAGCGTGGGCCGTTCAAATTCCCGGCTAATTCCTTTCTCCCCAGTAAAGATCGCGCATTGAATAGCGCGAGCTGGTGCGCGATGAAGTGTCCACCTGCTTCTGGGATGGCGTTGCTTCTGATTTTTCCGGGGTTGAGGGATAATTCGCGAAAGACCTTAACAGGTAAAGCTGAGTATCGCTTTGGAGAGCACTGACGAATGTACATCGCGCTCAAGTATGGATTACTGATAACACTCGGGGTGATCGCGTGGGTAGTTATCGCGCACTTGCTGGTCCCTGATCCACGCTCGCCGGTTCACAATATCGGCGCGGGAGTCTTCTTTAACCTGCTTGAGATTGCCGGCATTTACTTCGCAATCAAGACCGACAAAACGGAAAGCGGAGAAAACTTCCGCTTCAAGTCGGGTGTGAAAACCGGCATTGCCACGGCTCTCGTTTACGCTGTTACTACTTGCCTGTTTTTTCTGGTGGCGATCTTAACTGTTGGTCCAAAGCTAATGGCGAGCGAACCCGGCATGGAAAACATGCCACTCTGGCAGGTTGCCGTCGGCGCGTTTATCGGGCTGGGCGCGTTCGCGCTGATCTTTGGAGTGGTCTATTCGACCTTGATCTCTTTCTTCCTCGCACGAAAGCAGCAGCAGACTCTGAGCTAACCAACCTGGGCTTGCATTCCATTTAGGGAACGAGCACAACCTTTCCAATATTCTTGCGGGATTCCATATACGCGTGCGCCTCGCCCGCCTGGGAAAAGCTGAACGACTTATCAACGTGCGGTCGAATCCACCCCTCC
>JANLZV010000666.1:0-2200 GCA_031366425.1 Pyrinomonadaceae bacterium
CGAGCAGTAATGAGGGGATGCATCCCGCACCCCGCTCAGTCGAAGTTCCCCTTTAGGATCAAGTTGAATGGCGGCCCTCACCCGCTACCGCTCGCGGTTCCGGCTAACTCACGGTATCTTTAGTTCTCGAAAACAAATAAACGCGATCTGCCTCGGCAAGTCCCATGGATACCACTGTCTCTATTTCTGAAAACCCTTTACGCGCCGGCATGCGTCTTGAACGCAGCGCCGACCCGTGCGTAGTGGTGATCTTCGGCGCCACTGGCGATCTGACGCGACGCAAACTTCTGCCGGCGCTTTACCGTCTCATGCAACAACGCCTGGTGCCGGCTGAGTTTGCGATCCTGGGAACGGCCAAACAACCCATGAGCGACGAAGAATTTCGCGCGCTCATGAAACAAGCGATTACCGAGTTTGGGCCAGACGACGCCCTCGATGAATCCTCCTGGCAGAGCTTCGCCGCGCGCCTCTTCTACCGGGGCGGCGACTTCAACGATGCGGCGCTCTACGGCGAATTGAAAACCAAGCTGGCGGCCATTGACGCTGAACTCGACACTCGCGGTAATCGCATTTTTTACCTCGCGACCGCGCCGGAGTTTTTCGGACTGGTAGCGCGGCAACTCGGCGAGGCGAAACTGGCCAAGCCGGCGAAGGGCGCCTGGACACGGATAATTGTGGAGAAGCCCTTCGGACACGATCTGGAGAGCGCCCGCGCCCTCAACAAAGAACTCGCGAAAGTCTTCGACGAAAAACAGGTCTATCGCATCGATCACTATCTCGGCAAAGAGACTGTGCAAAACCTGTTGGTTTTTCGTTTTGCGAACAGCATCTTCGAACCGCTCTGGAACCGGCAATACATCGATCATGTGCAGATAACCAACGCTGAGCCACTTGGTGTAGAGGGGCGCGGCACTTACTACGAAGGTGCGGGCGCCTTGCGCGACATGATTCAGAATCACGTGTTTCAGGTGACTTCTCTAATCGCGATGGAGCCGCCCGCATCGTTGTCAGCGAATTCTGTGCGCGACGAAAAAGCCAAGGCGATGCAGGCTGTACGTGTATTGCCATCGGCACAGCTCGATGAATTTGCTACGCGCGGGCAATATGCCCCAGGCAAAGTGCTGGGCGACACGGTGGTCGGTTATCGAGCGGAGCCGGGAGTAGATCCGAATTCATCTACCGAAACTTTCGCGGCGCTCAAGCTGCACTTCGACAACTGGCGTTGGGCCGGCGTGCCCTTCTATCTGCGTTCCGGTAAGCGTTTACAAAAACACGTTACCGAGATCGCCATCGAATTCAAGGAAGTGCCACACCGTTTGTTTACGGATTCCGACGCGCCGCTGCAACCAAATATTTTGGTGATTCGAATTCAACCAAACGAAGGCATCACGCTTCGCTTCGGCGCCAAATTACCGGGTCAGGCAATGCGCATTCGCACTGTCAACATGGACTTCCGTTACGGATCATCGTTTGGAGTGAAACCACCTGAAGCTTATGAGCGATTGTTGCTGGATTGCATGTTTGGCGATTCGACGCTTTATGCGCGTCGTGACATGGTCGAGCGGGGATGGGAAATAGTGGACCCGATTCTTGAAGCGTGGCAGCAGCCGGCCGCGAATTTTCCAAATTACGAAGCTGGATCGTGGGGGCCGCAGGCGGCGTTTGATTTGATCGAACGCGACGGCCGGGCATGGCGAAAAATGTGAAAGGAAGAAGACAGAAGACAGGAGACAGAAGTAAGAAGTCGGAGGGGAACCCTATCTAGCTTCTTGAACCAGTCTTCAGTCTCCAGTCTCCTGACTTCTAACTTCTGTCTTCTTAATTCTGTCTCCTGTCTTCTACTTTTATGCACATTCCGTTGGAAAAAACTCTCGACGTGGAACTAGTCGAGCGCGAACTCGCCGAGCTTTGGAAACAAACTTCCGGCGACGCTGCGGGTGCTGGGCAAGTTGGCCCAGCAGACGACTTTGCCGTGTTGCGGGCGCGCGTGGCAAATCTGATTGTTTACGTCTCCAATGAATCAATGCTGGCGGAGCTTCACGCGATCATTTCGGAACTGACGGCCATGCATCCCAGCCGCGTCCTGCTGCTTCTGGGCGAGCGAACCGCAACCAGACGCGACATCGAGATCTCGGTGGACAGCTGCTACCAAACAGATAAGCGAACCCGTGCCAGGCGACTAAGCTGCGAAGAGATCACG
>JANLZV010000744.1:0-1873 GCA_031366425.1 Pyrinomonadaceae bacterium
GCCGCCGTCGTTCCAACTTGGCAACCTGGCCCAACCGCCTGCGGGTGAAATTCGCCATGCGGTTTTTCAGTCAGGCTGTACCAGCACGATCACGCTTGCGCCCGGGGATAGCAACGCGAAGACGCAAGTTCAGTTTGCCAACGGGAAAATTTCCGCGCCGCTCGTTTTCAGCGGCAGTTACAACGTGCTGGGAAACTGCACGCAGCTCAAGGGTTGGGCCCAAACCACAATCGATCTTTCATTCGACGCTTCGCGGCAAACGCTTTACGGTCGGGTTAATGTTGAAGGGGTCAACCTGGAAAATGCAGGCCCGTTTGCGCCCTTCGTGACTGTATTTGTGCGCACCGTCATCGACAGTCGGGTTAATCCGATCGAGATCCTGCGGCCGCAGCAGTTGCAACTATTGCTTCCGGTGAAGGCGAGTGGCGGGACAGTGAAAGCCAATGTGAAGGACGTGCGCGCGGAAGTTCAGGATGGCACGCTTCGCCTGCACATCACTTACGACTTCAATGGCGCGAAAGGTACACCGCCGCAAGGATAACGAAACGCGAATGGAACGCGACCAGGTGGTAATCCTTACTCGGCCCACCACTACGCCGACGTTTGTTCGGAGGGATTTGCGGGCTGATCGTCTGCCATCGCTCCGCCTTCGGCGAGAATTCGTTGCCTTGCGAAGTGGTCCACGATTTCCTTCGCAGTCTTCTTCCCGACAAACGGAGTCAACTCGATTTCAGATGCTTCGCTGATTCGATGGATGGATCCGAAGTGTCGTAACAGACGGCCCTTGCGCTTTTCGCCGACCCCCGGGATGGCCGACAGCTCGGAAGTGAAGTCACGAAGTTCGCGGCGCTTGCGGTGATAACTGAGCGCGTAGCGATGCGTTTCGTCGCGAATCATCTGCAGCAGACGCAGAATCAGCGAATGCGGATCGAGGAAGATAGGCTCATGTTCGCGGCCTTTTACCAGCAGGTAGGCAACTTGATTATGACGCTGCGGCGGTTTGACGACTCCGACCATTGGCACCGCGTCGAGATCAAGTTCAGCCATCGCGTCCGCCGCCGCACTTAACTGCGGCTTGCCACCATCGATCATGATTAGATCCGGCAACGTCTTGCCCTCGTCCAGCAGCCGGCGATAACGGCGGACCACTGCCTCACGCATCGAGGCGACGTCGTTGGCGCCCTCGACCGTCTTAATCCTAAACTTGCGATACTCCGCGCGATTCATCTTCCCGTTGTCGCAGGTCACCATCCCGGCCACATTTTCCGCGCCCTGGATATGCGAAATATCAAACGACTCGATGCGCGCCGGAAAGCGTGGCAACTCAAGCGTTTCCTGTAGTTCTTCGAGCACCAATTTCATGTCAGGCTTGAGTATGCGAAAGCGCTGATCGAATGCGAGCTTAGCGTTTTTCTCGCCCAGATCGATCAGATCGCGCTTCTCGCCGCGCTGCGTGTAAAAAATCCTAACGCGTTTGCCGCGTCGCGCAGTCAGAGCTCTCTCGAGTAACTCACGGTCTTCAATTTCAACCGGGACGTGGATCTCTTTCGGCACGTAGTCGCTCGAATAATATTGAGCGAGCACGTTGCTTAAGAACGAAGCCGGATCGAAATCGTCTTCCGACAGATCTTCCCAAAAGAATTCCCGCCGGCCGACGATGTGGCCTTCGCGCATGGTGAAAAGCTGCAACGCCAGGCGTGGCCCCTCGCGGTAATAGGCAAATATGTCAACGTCCCGATCCGGCGAAGTCGACATCTTCTGCTGCTCGGAGAGTTTGACTACGGTCTTACGCAAGTCGCGATATTTCGCGGCCATCTCGTAACGCTGCTCAGCCGACGCATGGTCCATGCGACCGGCGAGGGTGTCAGCGAGT
>JANLZV010000750.1:0-5627 GCA_031366425.1 Pyrinomonadaceae bacterium
CTTACGAAGGCTTCCTCGAAGAGTTACTACACCGCTATCGCGCCGGCCACCGCTTCGTCGATTGATCTTCGCGAGCAGTCAATGCTCAGCGCTTCGTTACTCCAAATTGACCCTGCCAACTCCGTCTGCTAGGCTTTTTAGTTTGTTAACCACGACAAATTCCAGACAAGGGAGCGGTAACTAACAATGTCGAATGACGTTTTCATTCTTGGTGGCAAACGCACGCCGATGGGCAAATACGTCGGAGCGTTGAAAGATATTTCGGCTATCGATCTCGGTGCGGTGGCTGCTCGCGGCGCATTGGAGTCGACTGGCGTTTCAGCTGATCAGATCGACCACACCGTTATCGGTAATGCATTGCAAACTTCTGGCGACGCGATTTATGGCGCGCGGCACGTGGCGCTAAAGGCCGGGGTTCCGTTTGAGAGGCCGGCCTTAACCGTGAACCGTTTGTGCGGCAGCGGTATCCAGTCAATCGTCTCGGGGGCGCAGATGATTCAGCTCGGCGAGGCGCAGACCGCGCTCGTCGGAGGAATCGAGTCGATGTCGCAAGCGCCGCACGTCATCCGAGGCGCTCGCTCCGGCTTTCCTCTTGGAGGTGGCCAACTTGAAGACAGCCTGATGGTCGCCCTACTCGACACCTACTGCAACACCGCCATGGCGGGAACTGCCGAGAACCTGGCGCGAAAGTTTGAAGTCTCTCGCGAAGCGCAGGATGAATACGCGCTGCGTTCTCAACAGGAAGCGAAGCGCGCGACTGATGCCGGCTACTTTGCCGAAGAGATGGTCCCGGTGGAAATCAAATCGCGCAAGTCGAGCACCTTCTTTGCGACTGACGATCACATGCGGCCGGAAACCACTCTGGAGGGCTTGGCGAAGTTGAGACCGGCATTTGCCAAGGATGGCTTTGTCACCGCGGGGAATGCATCTGGCATCGTTGACGGCGCGGCGGCGTTGGTAATCGCTGGCGAAGAATTCGTCAAAGCTAAAAATGTTAAGCCATGGGGTCGAATTGTTAGTTGGGCCTATGCCGGAGTAGAACCGGAACTGATGGGGATTGGGCCAGTGCCGGCGACCAGGCTCGCGCTGGCGAAGGCCGATCTAAAGCTTGCGGACATGGATCTCGTCGAAGTGAATGAAGCATTTGCGGCGCAGTATCTGGCCGTCGAAAAGGAGTTGGGCCTCGATCGCTCGCGAACAAATGTGAACGGCGGTGCGATTGCGCTGGGTCACCCGTTGGGGGCTACGGGAACGCGCCTGATCCTCACGCTGCTTCACGAGTTGCATCGACGGAGTGGACGCTATGGATTAGCCACTGCGTGCATTGGTGGCGGCCAGGGGATCGCGATGATCGTAGAACGCGTGTAGTGGATGACACAGGTCGAGCGAATTGCCGACCGTCAACTTCGTAGCGCATCGCCGTCAGCCGCAGGTATCGCCGGATCAGTCAAACTAAGATTTCCTGATTTTCCGATTTTTGATCCAAATTCTTGGCGGTATCGCCGGATTTTGGGAGAGAGCGGCGAGCAAAAATGAGAAAAGTGCCGTAAAACTCGTCACCCTCAAATCGCGGATCTTCAGGCATACATCTTGCGGACGAGATTCGGTTGTTTCCGACCGCTTTTCGTTCTTGTATCCAAGTCAGCAACATGGATTTTACTAAGGCTTAACGAGTATTACGCTTGCGCGAACGCTATCAGGCATGATAGAAGTTCGCTTCTAGTCATCGCGGTATTTCGCTTTTCCTTCTTGATTTGCAAAATTTCAATTCGCTCTCGATTTTCAAGGTCGCAACCCTGTGCCAACGTGGTCGCGCAGAAACTTTCAACGTCATCTCATTGCTAAGGAGTTCCCTAGTATGTCGAAATTTGTGAAGCTCTCGTTCGTTCTCTCGTTGATCTTCGGGATGAGCGCGCTAGCCATGGGTCAGTCAACTGTGACTGGCGCCATCGGCGGCACCGTTTCTAATCCAAATAAAGAGGTTGTGCCGAATGCGGCCGTGACGGTGCGAAGCGCCGACACGAATAAGGAAGACACTGCGACGACGGATGACCAGGGTCGCTTTAAGATCTCCGGTCTGCAGCCGGGCACTTATTCGGTGGTCATCAACGGTTCCGGATTTAGCCCCTACACTCAGAATCAAGTGGTGGTCGAAGTGGGTCGCGAGACGTCAATCAACGCGGCCCTTTCTATTGGACCAGTTTCCGGCGCCGTCGAAGTTACCTCTGAAGCCCCGGCGATCAACATTTCACAGCAGGACTTCTCCAGCAACATCAACCAAACTTCAATAAACGAGCTGCCGATCAACGGACGCCGCTGGTCTAACTTTGCGTTGCTGACCCCCGGCGCGGTTCCCGATGGCACGTTTGGGTTGATCAGCTTCCGCGGTATCTCCGGCTTGTTGAACAACAACACCATCGACGGCGGCGACAATAACCAAGCCTTCTTCGCCGAAGAACGCGGCCGCACGCGCATCAGCTACTCGGTTAGCCAATCCGCCATTCGTGAATTTCAGGTGAACACCTCTAGTTACTCGGCTGAATATGGTCGCTCGGCGGGCGGCGTAGTCAACGCCGTAACCAAGAGCGGCACCAACGAGTTTCACGGCGACGCTTTCTATTACCAGCGTAACAACAAGTGGGGCGCTCGCAACCCGCGAAGCTTCAGAACTCAAAACGTCGCCGGCGTTTTTACGCCGGTTGCGTTCAAGCCTGTTGACGTGCGCCATCAGTTTGGTGGCACCATCGGCGGCCCCATAGTTAAAAACAAAGCGTTCTTCTTCTTCAGCTATGACGAGCAGAGGCGCAATTTTCCGGGTGTGTCCACCTACACTGCGCTCGACTTTTTGAACCGCGCAGATACTTGCGCTCTGACGGCGCCGTTAGGCGGGGTGGTCACAACGGCGACCCCTACTGGCACTCAGACGTTTTGCCCGTTTTTTGGCGCGACTCTTCCCACCGCGACTAACCTAAGAACAGGAAGTTTGGCTACGGGAAAAGGCTTAACGAGTGCGCAGGTTTCGACTGTCACTAGTTTCCTAAACAGTCTTTCCGGGGAAGTGCCGCGCACTGGGAACCAGCGGCTATTTCTACCGAAAGTTGATTGGAATTTGAATGATAAGAACACTGTCACCGCAACCTATAATCGTCTGCGGTGGGTCTCACCTGCTGGGATTCAAACACAGGCGATCAATACCCGAGCCCGAGACAACTTCGGTGACGATGGCGTGAACATCGATTCGCTGAATCTGCGGTTGGCGTCAACGATTTCAAGCTCGCTGATCAACGAGTTCCGCTTCCAATGGGGTCGCGATAACGAATTCCAGTTTAGCCAGCCACCTCTTCCCGGTGAGCCCACCAATTCGGTTGGGGGCCGTTCGCCGCAGACTTTCGTGCAGCAGGGCTTCACTTTCGGCATCCCCGAATTCCTGGAGCGCCCGGCGTTTCCGGATGAACGACGGATCCAGTTTGCCGATACCGTCACGCTGACGGCCGGTAGCCATACGTTTAAATTCGGCGGCGACATCAATCGGGTCGAGGACAAGATCAACAACCTTCGCTTTTCAGGCGGCGAGTTCAATTACACCGGCGCAGCGAATGCCGCTGGTTACTACGCCGGCCTGGGCGATTTCATCCTTGATTACACTAACTTTCAAGGTGCCTTGACGCAGCCCGCTAGCGGTGGTCGCTGTTATAGCAGCACCAGGGCTTCAGGCAAGTGTTACGGCGGTAACTTCAATCAGGGGCTGGGAGTGCTCGGCTTAACAATGAAGACCACCGACCTTAACTATTTCCTTCAGGATGATTGGCGCATTACGCCTCGGTTAACACTGAACCTGGGTGTTCGTTACGAGTATCAAAGGAACCCGCGCCCGATCAACATTAATCCAGCTCTACCGCAAACAGCCAACCGCGTCGACGATCGCAACAACATCGGTCCGCGGGTTGGGTTTGCCCTAGACGTAAACGGTGATGGCAAGACCAGCCTTCGCGGCGGTTATGGGATTTACTACGGTCGCGTAATCAATTCGACTGTCTATCAAGGGCTGGTTAATACAGGCGTCGGTATCGACCGCGCCCAACGGCAAGTGACCTTGCAGGCTTCAAACGCGGCGGCTCCGATTTATCCCAACCTGCTTACCACCGGAACTTTGGTGCCTACTGCTATTCAGTATTTCTCGCCAAAGTTTCAACTGCCCCAAATCCATCAGTTGGATGCTGTGTTTGAACGAGAAATCGCCAGAAACACGGTAGTGTCCGCATCGTACCTGGCCAGCTTCGGCAACTCTCTGCCAAACTTCGTAGACACAAACTTGCCGGTGCCCAGCAACTTCGTGGACATCGCCATCGCCGGCGGCCCGTTCGATGGTCGGACTTTCCGAACGCCGATTTTCCTTGGCGCCACTCAGCCCACTTCAGCCACTACGGCCAGACCAAACCCGGCCTACGCTCAGATCACTGAGCTTCGCAGCAACGTCTTTACCAAGTATCACGCGTTGGTACTTCAGGCAAATCGTCGTTTGACCGATGGCTTGCAGTTCCAGGTAAACTACACGTTGTCTCGCTCATACGACAATGGGCAGACTTCGCAGACGTTTTCCGCCAACAACGTTCCTTTTAACGCTTTCGACCAGCAAGGGGAAAATGCGCTGTCTTCCTTTGATAGACGGCAGAAATTGGTCATCAGCGCTGTTTACAACACGCAATTCAAGGGTGGTAGTCGTGCCAGCCGGGCAATTCTGAATGGTTGGACCTTCGCGCCAATCTTTAACTCCTTCTCAGGACAGCGATACAGCGCGAATGTCTCCGGCACCATTGCACCGGCCTCGTTTGGTTTTGCTTCCTGTACTAGTGGCGGCGTTACCGGAACCTGTACAACTCCAGGTGGCGGCGTTAACGGCTCGGGCGGTTCGACTCGCTTGGCTCTGCTTCCCCGCAACTTCTTCAAGCAACCCAATATTTGGTATGCCGACATGCGTATTTCGCGACGCTTCAATATCACCGAAGGCACCAAGCTGGAATTGCTTGCCGAAGGATTCAACCTGTTCAATCGCACTCAAGTCACTAGCGTTAACGCCACGGCTTATTCTTTGTCTGGTACTACCTTGACCTACAATAGCGGTGTGAGCGGCTTCCAGGCCGTCACCGGAGCTGACAGCACGCTCTTCCGTGAACGTCAGGTTCAGCTCGCCGCCCGCTTCCAGTTCTAAACTAGAGCGGCAAACAAACGAACCGGGTGGGCTTTGAACTCCAAAGCTCACCCGGTTGTTTTTGTGCGGACCTGTAACGCAAACTGTTAGTTTGCGGCAGACCGCAGTCCTTCAACCTATAACGCAAACTAACAGTTTGGGTTACCTCTAAATCAAACGATCACCTTCGCTGGCCGCCGAGTCCTGACGGTAGTGGCAACCCCGGCTCTGGCGGTTGGCCCGAGCTGCCTGCGCCACTATCAAGGCAACCTCCACTGCGTTTCTCAAGCCAATCAAGCCATCGTCGAGTTTAGTCGTTCGATAGAACGTTTCGATTTCATTCCAAAGGTGCCGCAGCTCCCGAATCGCCCGCGACAGTCGCTCCGCGCTGCGCACCAATCCTACGTAGTGCCACATGATGTTTTGAATCGTTTGCATG
>JANLZV010000702.1:0-14680 GCA_031366425.1 Pyrinomonadaceae bacterium
CGCACCAGCGCCGAGTAATCACGAATCTGGTCAACTCCGGCCTTTGGGAGTTTATTGCTTTAGATTCATTCCCCCCGGATTAACGCAATCAAGATCGTCCGCTTCGTGTGAGGCACCGCACGCCGCGCGCGTAACGTGGACGGTAAAGCGCCCCGTCGATCCAAGTGATCGGCGGGGCGCAATGCTTTAGTTAATGTCAATTTAGTTTAAGGCGCGGTGGCAGAATTGTTAACCGGGTCGAGTTCGTTCACAGCCGGGCCGGAGATACTTTCAGTGTCTGAAAGTTTCATTGGCAACGGCACCGGCTGATACTTAAAAGCCCTCGGGCCGCCGCGGCTGTTCTGTATTTGCATCACCATGAAGTCCTGATTTTGCCGAAATCGCAAAACGCTTCCGCGCTGATTCATGATCACAAACAGCAGCACCTCGCCACTGGCCGTTCGCATCTGTCCGACCAAAGCGCTCGCGCCTCCATCGGTTCTAACCAGGGTTCCGGTCTTGGCGATGACGCTGCCTTGCCACGCGGGTCCAGTAAAACGATCTTCAAGGGTGCCCGGATCGATTCCCGCGACTGGCATTATGTCTGCCGGAGTAAGGCGAGACTTCTGCAGCTCAACGCGAAGCCCTCTAAATATCTTCATCATCGCGCGCGGCGTGACGCGGTTCACGCCCAGTCCACTTAAAGACGCTAGCTGAATCTCCTCAGCCGGAATCCCAAGTTTGAGACTTAACTGGCGGGCGACCGCGAATCTTCCTCCCAGGCTATCTCCCAGGCGTTCGGCCATGAAGTTGTTCGAGTAACAGAGCAAAACTTTGAGCACGTCGGTAAGCTTGCTCGATTTGTGCGTCAAGAGCAGGCGGGCCGCGGGAGCAGCCGGCCCAACGCTCACTTCGCCCATTACCGCTACGCTTGGAGATGACTGCAAACTCAACTGGTCGCCGAGGGTCGTGCGCTCGTAAGTCCAGGCGCGCGCCGCCTCGGCGGTTCGGCGGCTGGAGTCAAGAGTGTCGTAGAGCGATTCGCCGGACCTTTGAGCGGAGGCGCCGAAGTTCATCGTAAATCCAGGCGCGATGATCAAGTCGCCACTCACGCGTCGAATGCCCATGCTGTTCAGCTGGCGCGCGACCATCACCGCATGCTCGTAGTGAAACGACGGATCGCGACCCGTGATGTACAAATTTCCGTGGAGCTCTCCAGTTGTTTGGTTGAGGGTGCCATCGGTCCAAACGCCGGTCGTGAATCTATACTGTGGTCCAAAATTTTGCAGCGCGACGAGTGCGGTCGCCAACTTTACTGCTGAGGCTGGATTAAAAGCCTGATCTATCGACTGCGCTGAAACTGTTTTTCCGTCAGCGGTTTCCACCAATACACCCTGGAGGCCATAAACCGGCATCAACTCATTCGTTGATGTTTGAAGTTGCGGGCTGGCCTGACCAGGCTGCGTTGCAGACTGCGCCGATGGCGTCTGCGCCACGGCGAGACTTTGAATCACCAGTAAAAATAGTATTGCGCGAAGGCTGGTCAATGATCTGCGTTTCGTTTGTATTAATGACATAAGTATTCCGTTACGGCGCAACATCAATCGATCATCGAAGCACATAGTTGATAATAACATGGTCGCGGGAGACGAACCCTGATGAAGGAGAGCACATTTGATGCCGTCGTCCTTGACAGAGATGCAACGACTAACGTCGCACATGTGAACCCTACAACGATCACTCTCAACCCGCGTGCCGGCAAATCAAAACTGCGCGACAGACAAAATTCAATTGCGTTGACAACGCAAAAGTGCAAACCTAGAATCTCAGCATTGACAATTCCTGTGAGTCGCAATCAACAGTCGATCGTTGTCGAGAATATTCGCGCCACGCACAAGACGCGCAGAAAAGAAATTCGCGCGCGCATTAATGAGTTCAGAGAAGTTTGGCGCAACGGTTCTGACGCACGTCTCTGGGAAGAACTGGTCTACTGTATTTTTACCGCCGGTGCTTCCGCGCGTATGGGCTTCAAGGCGGTCGACGCAGTTCGACCATTGCTGATTGACGGTGACGCGCGCGAAATGACTGCGGCCTTGGTAGCTGCGGGGGCTCATCGTTTTCCAGTGGCGCGGCCGGGCTATATCGTCGTTACTCGAAGCTATCTCCAAGAGCATTGCGATATGGCCTTGCGGCGTAAACTTGAAAGCTTTGCCGATCCTGTCGCCCGCCGAGATTGGTTGGCGCAGGAAAAACAAGTTAAAGGCCTGGGCTACAAAGAGGCCAGCCACTACCTGCGAAATATTGGACTCAGCGGTTACGCAATCCTTGATAAGCACGTGATGAATTGTTTGTTGGAATTAAAAGTAGTCGACACAGCCAAGCCGCCGGCCACGCGCAGGCGTTATCTTGAAGTAGAAGAGAAACTGCGTTTGTTTGCGAATGACATTGGAATTGATTTTGACGAACTCGACCTTGTTCTTTGGTCGATGAAAACCGGCGAAGTATTGAAATAGACAAACTCACGAGTGGGTTGACAACGCGAAGTGAGCAGTTTGACGATGAAACATTCAGCCTGCATTGGAAACCGGCGGATGATCGCGACGATGGGAATCGCTTGCGTTTTGCTGGCGATGTTTCTCGTTGTATCTCCCACATTCGCGGCCGATTCGAAAGCTACCCAACGTGCGGATAAGGCCCTGCGTGACGGAGACTATGAAGGCGCCGAAAAACTTTATCGCGCGCTGCTGGCGAAAGATTCCCACGACACCAAGGCTCGCCTCGGGCTGAGTTTTGCGCTCCTGAAACAGCGACGTCTGCAGGATGCCTACGATCATGCGTCTCGCGTCGTGTTAGTGGAACCACTGTCGGCGCGCGCTCATGCGCTGCTCGGTTCAGCCATCCTCGCTTCGGGCGACTTCCGCAACTCCGTCGAAGAATTTCGCACTGCCCTGAGCATTGAAGAGAATGAAGACGTTGCAATTTCGGGACTGGCGATGGTCGATTTTTACGAGAATCGTCTCGAGTCGTCCATCAAGCGATTGCGGCGAGCGGTGGCGCTCGATCCTCGTGAACCGGATTACCTTTTCAATCTCGGCCAGGCGACTGCGCGAAGCGAACAATACAAAGAGGCGGCTGACTCATACGAACGTTTTCTCGCGATTGCACCCAAGACCGACGCTGATCGCCGCGATCGAATTCACGGCTTGATCGACTTCCTGCGTTATCTCGGCAAGCAAAGTTCGCTTTACGAACTCCATGGCGAAAACAAAACCGCTATGACTTTTGAATCGGTCGATGGCCGGCCAATACTGAAAGTCAAAGCTAACGGTGGCAAAGACTATTTGCGATTCGTGCTCGACAGCGGATCAGGTATGTCTGTGATCTCCGAGGAGACGGCGAAAAAGCTCGGCCTGCGTCCCGTAGCGCGAGGCGGCATGGCGCGAGCAGTCGGCGGCGGCGGCAAGTTTGAGATCGTCTACGGCTTTTTGAATTCGCTGGAAGTGGGCGACGTGCGGGTTGAACGCGTGCCGGTTTACATTCGCCACTTCTATGACGACCGGTCCCCAGTTGACGGTTACCTGGGTCTGGCTGTGATTTCGCGATTCATCGCCGCGGTCGATTATGGAAATAGTAGTTTCACGCTGCGACGAGACACGGGTAAGCCGAAAAGCGATCTAGTCTTAAGCGGCGGTAACATCACCGTGAGACGTCAACCGGTGACTCAGCGAAAACCGAGCGACGATGCTGCGTCGAGTGAGCCGGACGCTCTTGAGATTCCAGTGCGCACCACCTCAAGCGGGTTTTTGAGTGGGGAAGTGAGGGTCGAAGGAATTGATCAGCCGCTCAATTTCATCATCGACACGGGCGCCAGTATTACAGTCGTTTCAGAGAAACTAGTAGAGCAACAGGCCTTGGCCACGTACATCGAACCCGTCCGCATGCGCGTGTTTGGCGCGGCCGGTGTGTCTGACGATGTGAAGCGGGTGATGCTACCGAGAATAGTCCTCGGTTCGTTTGCGCGCGAACAGATCAGCGCTGCCGTGCTCGACTTGGAAGCGTTGAACGAAGCGACCGGGTTTACGCAAAGTGGAATTCTGGGCGGCAACTTCCTGCGGCATTTTCGAGTCTCGTTTGATTTTCAGCGAGGCGTGATTCGTCTCGAACCGCTTGGCAAGATTGCCTCGAGCAGCGATAGTGAATCGACAACGAATCCTAAAAACGCGTTGCCTTAACTCGAATGAAACAAAGTCTGTATCTCGAAACTTCTGTGATCGGCGCCTATCTTGACAACGGCGAACCGTTTCGGCGTGACCTGACGATTCGTTGGTGGGAACACGAGATGCCGGATTATCGCGCGGTGATTTCGCCGCTGGTGCCGCGTGAATTGGAACGAGTCGCCGAGCCGCACCGCACGTCGTACCTAAATCTGATCTCACCGCTTGAGCAGGTGGAGTTGACGGAAGAAGCATCGATACTCGCCGACGGTTATGTTTCCCGCGGCATCTTCCATCGCAAGTACATCGCCGATGCGTTGCATGTCGCGATTGCGTCGTATCACAAGATCGATTATCTGGTGACCTGGAACTTTGGTCACCTGGCGAATGTTAGACGGCAGGCGCGGATTCGGCTCTTCAACACGGCGGCCGGATTTTATGTGCCGATGATCGTGACGCCCGAGTTTCTCGTTTCCGAGGCGACCGAAAAAAGCAGGTAGGCCCCAGGAGTTCTCAACCGGATCGAAGGTCGAGATTTGAAATCTCATAAGAAATGTTTTAACGGATATGTATCGCCGGCCAAAATTTTTGGAAGTGTTACACGCGATTCGCGAGGAGATGTCTCGTGAAGTGGATTACGATGTCGATCTCTTCAGCGAGATGGTCCGTTCAGGAGTGAAACCAACTCATGGGCCGGAGCGCAACATTCGCGGGATGCGAAGCCGCGCCTTGCGCGACGATTTGGTAGCGGAGTCGGATGTTGCTGAGGAGCGACCGAGGAAACGCGCCGGCAAGAGCTAAGCCGAAAGCGGGCATTAGAAGAATTTCGGATCGAATTGGTTTGTGTATTTATGAACGCAACGTTTGAAACCATCGGCTTGGAAGTTCCAAGCGAGAAAGCATTCAATTACCTGGCTGAACGGGCCGGCGATCAGGGCGAGGCCACTCAGGTCAACCGTCGTGGCGCCGTGCTGCACGGCCGCTGTTGGAAGTTGGGCGAAGGACTCGAGGTCTGGACCGTGCTTTATGAGTCGGGCAGCGGCGACGTGTTCTACGCGGATTGCCGGCCTGGTTTTCGCGCGCGTTACATTCAAACTATCAGCCCCTGGGCGCTCACTGAATACGACGAAGAAGGCGAAGCTGTGGTCCATGGCTATCGCGAGGGCAGTGATTCAGAAGTACTGTTTGAATTACAAAACCTGACGGAGGTTGGACCAGGTGGTTTTGGTGCCCAGGAACTTCACGTTGGTCTTTGCGGTTTGGCGTATCGCGCCCGCGTTCGTAATGCTCCCGCCAAAACGCGTTGGATGCCGCTCGATAAGGCCGCTCCGTCGCGCGCGGCCCACGAGAACGACTGGAGCCTATCCGGTCGAGTCATCGCTTTCAAACCACTAAAGAATCCGCTTTCAGGGAGTGACTTATACTGGATTCATCTCGACCTGGAACGGATGAATTTGGAGATACTAGTCAATCAGCGCTCGCTGCGCGGCGACACACTCGCGCCGGGCGTCACGCTCGAGGCCGAAATCTGGTTGCAGGGACACGTGCTCGATGAGGTGGCGATGCGCTCCCGCTACGAAGGCGTGGATAGTTCAGCTTCCGCCGCGAATTTCTGGGCGCAGCTGAAGCGGAGAAACTAAACCGCTCGCTACGGAGTCGACGGCGCTCACCCGCGAGCGTTATCTGGTTTGTTATTTAACTGCGTAAACGTTCGTTGCCCCCACCAAATTTAATGAAGCGTCTTGCAGCCGTTGTCCTCATGCTCCTCATGCTGGCGGCGGGCGCGTATTTTTTCAATCAATACTGGATTCATCGATACGATCCATTGATCGCGCGCCAGGCCGGAGTCTACCGGCTTGATCGCGATCTGGTTTGGAGCATCATCTACGAAGAAACGTATTTCCGGCCGTGGCAACTTGGTAAAGACGGCGAAATCGGATTGATGCAAATCACGCCGGCGGTGGCCCGCGAGTGGGCCGCGGAAACTGGCTTGCCTGATCTCGAAAGACAGGTGGCCCAGGATACGCAAAGTTTCCTGCGCGATCCCGAGCGCAACATTCAGATCGGATCGTGGTATCTGGAAAAAATTCGTGAGCAGTATCGCGACACGCCCGATGCGGATGCCCGAATGATCGCCGGGTATAATGCCGGCCCCAGCCGGGCGGCGGAATGGAACAAGGTTGCCGAAGGACAAGAGGCCCTGACGCGCGAGGAGTTTATTAACCGGATCGACATTGCCTCCACTCGCGCCTACGCCTCTTCAATCCTGGAACGTTACGACAGACTCAAGGGCCGCACGCCGGCGCGCTCCGGTTCGGCTGCGTCGCCGGCGGCTCCACTAAACCCTAATCGGTAGCGCGTTCAAATTGAAATCGATGCCCAGAATTTATTGCGCCCGTTGGGTCCTGCCCATCTCGTCTCCCGCGATTGCGTACGGGGCCATCGCCGTTGAAGGTGATCGAATAGTGGCGGTCGGGAGTCAGGAGATGTTGGCGACGCAATTTCGCGAGGCGATTGTTCAAGACCTCGGTGAAGCTGCGATCGTTCCGGGTCTGGTCAACTCGCATTCGCATCTCGAACTAACCGCGATGCGCGGATTTCTCGAAGACGAAGCGTCTAACTTTTTTGCCTGGCTAAAAAAGCTCACCGCCGCTCGTCTCCAGCGCATGACTCCAGATGATCTTTACGTTTCGAGCGCGTGGGGTGCGGTTGAAGCCGCCCGGGCGGGTGTCACGTGTTTGGCAGACGCCAGCGATTCGGCTGATGAAAGCATGAAGGCGCTCAATGAAGTGGGCTTGCGCGGAATTGTGTTTCAGGAGTCGTTTGGTCCAGACCCGCAGCTCGCCGAGGAAAACTTCGCGAAGCTGCAGACGAAAGTTGAGCGCCTGCGCGAACGCGAGACTGCGATCGTGAAATGCGGTGTGTCGCCTCATGCGCCCTACACAGTTTGCGGGCGGCAGCTTGAGCTAATAGCTGGATTCGCGAAGGCTGAAGCCCTGCCGCTGATGATGCATGCGGCTGAGACGCAGATGGAGGCGGCGCTGCTGTGTGATGGTTCAGGACCATTTGCCGAGGGACTGAGGAAGCGGGGCATCAGTTGGGAAGCGCCCGGATTGTCCTCAATCGAATATCTGCAACGTCACGGCATTCTCGAAACGCGTCCGCTGCTGGCCCACTGCATTCACGTAGACGAAGCGGATATAAAAATTCTGCGAGAAACAGAAACGCACGTGGCCCATTGTCCTAAGTCAAACGCCAAGTTGGGCCATCGCGCCGCGCCGTTTGCCCGCTTGCTTCACGAAGGAATCGCTGTCGGGCTCGGCAGCGACTCGGTCGCCAGTAACAATAAATGCGATCTAATCGAAGAGGCGCGCTTCGCGTTGTTAATGGCGCGCAACACAGCTGCGACGCGCGATAATCACGACCCGCAATTGTCCGCTGCTGACGTTTTACGGACGGCCACCGCGGGCGGCGCACGGGCTCTCGGAATGGCCGGCCAAATAGGCGAACTGCGCGAAGGTCTTCAGGCAGACTTCGCGGTGATGTCCCTCGATGGCGTTCACCAAATTCCTACTTACGATCCGGAGAGCACGCTGATTCATTCTTCGTCAGGTCGCGATGTGGTGCTAACCGTTGTAGCGGGGAGGGAAGTATTTCGGGACGGTCGGGTGATCACTATGGACGAAGAGAGTTTGCGCGAGCGGATGAAAGAGATTGTTGCAAAGCTCCAGGGCTAATCATTCATAAACTGCGAAAAAAGCCCGGAGCTGGCGTTTCCGCTTACCCCGGGCTTTAAAGTTTGCCTCACAACCTGCGTAAACTTACAACGACGCCGCAATCGCCTCATCAAAAATCTCGAGGGCCACGTCGACGTTTTCTTTCGTAAGAATTAGCGGCGGCGACCAGCGAATGCTGTTGGCTCCCGCCCCCAGAATGATCAGGCCGCGATCGAAGCAGGCGATCTCGATCCGATCTCGCAAGTCAGCCGCAGGTTTGTTTGAAGCGCGGTCTTCGACAAACTCAACTCCGAGCATCATGCCCATGCCGCGCACGTCTCCGATGCAGTCGTATTTTTGCTGCAAGCGCTCCAATCCAGTTTTCAAATACTGACCCACTTCAGCGGAGTTTGCCACCAGCCCGCCTTCCAGCAGCTCAATCGTTTTCAATGCTGCTGCAATGCAAACCGGATTGCCGCCAAAAGTTGATGCATGAGCGCCTGGTTTCCAGTTCATCAAATCCGCGCGCGCTACACACGCGCCGATTGGCAAACCCGAACCAATTCCTTTGGCGATGCAAACGATGTCTGCCTTCACATCGTAATGATCTGACGCAAACATTTTTCCGGTCCGGCCCATGCCTGACTGAACTTCATCGATTATCAGCATGATGCCGTGTTCGTCGCAAATGCGTCGCAGCCCTTTAAGAAACCCCGGGGGCGACGGTACGTAGCCGCCTTCGCCCTGCACGGCTTCAACTACGATTGCGGCCACTTCATCGGGCGGAGTCGTAGTTTTGAAAAGCCGTTCTTCGATCCAGTTGAGCGCACCTTCGCTGGCCCCGCCTTCACCGCAATCTTCAGCCGAGAACGGATTGCGAAATGCATTCGGGTAAGGCACATGGACCACATCGAGCACCTGTCGTTTGAATCCCAAACGTTGCGCCGAACGCGACGAGGTCAGAGATAAGGAACCGAGAGTGCGTCCGTGGAAGCTGTTAAAAAATGCGATGAACTTTTGTCGACCCGTCGCGTGCATCGCGAGTTTCAACGCAGTCTCCACCGCTTCCGTGCCGCTGTTGGCGAAGTGCGTTTTGGTGGGCCGTGCTACCGGCACAATTTCATCCAGCTTTCTCGCGAGCGCCGGCATGTGGCGGTAGTAGTAGTCGGTGCCGCACATGTGAATCATTTGGGCGGCCTGTTCCTGAATCGCCTGGACCACCTCCGGGTGACAGTGTCCAGTTGAGCAAACGGCTACGCCCGCATTGCAGTCGAGGAAAATGTTGCCGTCGACATCTTCAACCCAAACTCCCTGGGCATGGTCCGCGACTAATTTGAACGAAGGCCGCGGATATGATGGCGTGACGTATTGCGCATCGGCGGCGATGATTTCCTGCCCCTTGGGACCGGGTAACGCGGTTTTGATCTCGGGCCTTTTTGCTGGCGCCATTGTGGTCGTGGACATGGTGCTGACTCCTTTGTAAGCAGAACGAGTGGGATGAAAGCGAAGACTCTGGGCGATCAGTGAACGATCGACGGGCGCAGATGTGTAGGTAAACGGCTAGTCCGCGAAAAGATTTGAACGGCTATCGAGCGGACGATGATGTAAAGACTGCAGATTCCACATGGCGCGAAGCTCGGTTTGAAGGGCGCTGGTTAAAACGTGGAGGCGATATTAGCACGGCGAGTGATCGAGTTCCAGAATGCCGTTAATCAGGTAATGGCTCCAGCCCGAGCCGTTTGCAGATCTGGTGAACTATTCTGACCAAAGGTTGCGCGGATGGCGTCCTTTGGTCGAGGCTCTGGCCAAAGTGGCAGCCTTCGCCCCAGGCGATGAAGTAGGACGCGCGAACGAAAGTATCGTTCGTGTTCCCACTCAACTTCGGCCATCGTCAACAAGCAATCGATCAGATCATTGCGGGCGCAGTCGCTCGCGTAAGCTGCCGCGCTTTCATACTCACGAATGTTCCGGCTCTCCAGTCGTCCCGCTCCATACATCGGCGCGAGCCAACCGGTAAAGTGACAGAGTAGCCCTAATGTCCTTCCGATCGCGGTGGCGCGAATTTCTCGCGATCGCAATGGGCCGGCACCGAGACTCTCGAGCATCTCCCCAATCAACTTGCGATGATGCCACTCTTCATTCTCAATCTGCTCGATGCGCGCGCGTTCCTCCCGGTCGCGCACCGAATGCCAGTGTCCGCGATAAGCGTAGGCCGCGGCTCGCTCCCCGGAATAGGCAAGCTGAAGAAGCGTGATCAAATTCTGCTTACTATCGACCGACGGCATTGGTTGGATTTCCGAAGCTTTCAGTGGCACACCAATTTCGAGTTTTCAGTTTAGGGTTTTGCGTACCAAAGCACTGCGAAAAAGTGACAGGTGGTGCCGGCGATAACAAACAAGTGCCAAATGAAATGGTGATAGGGTAGGCGATGCGCGCCAAAGAAGATTAAGCCGCTCGTGTAAGCGAAGCCGCCGGCCCCCACCAACATAATCCCAGGCATCGGCACCGCAGCCAATATTGGTTTCGCGGCGATCACCGCCAGCCAGCCCATGCCGATATAAAGCGACATCGATGCCCACTTGTAGCGCGTGCCGAACAACGCTTTAATCGTTAACCCAACTATCGCGAGGCTCCAGACGATGGCGAGTAGCGTCCAACCCCATGGCCCACGCAAAACGCCAAGCGTGAAAGGCGTGTAGCTCCCAGCGATCAAAATAAAGATCGCGCTGTGATCGAACAATCGAAAAATGCGTTTTGCTGGTCCATCGCTAAGCGAGTGATAAAGAGTGGAGGCGAGGTAGAGCAAAATCATTGATGCGGCGAAGACACTTGCGCCGACAATGAATGAGACGTCGCCCACGCGCATCGCGGCGATCAGCAGGATTGGCGCAGCGACGATCGCTGCGAGCAGCCCCAGTCCATGACTAATACTATTTGCAACTTCCTCAGCCGGAGTGAAGAGTGGGGCGAATGTCGGAGTGGGTTGGATCATCGGAGCGTATTGTACACGCGTTTAGCATCTGAACCGTGTGCGGCTAACGATCGGATCACCGGTCATGCGTTGGTTCTACATGCGCCGCCAATGGAACAATCGTTTCCTGGCGATTCTCATTTACGCTGAGACGCTTCACGTTTGGAACTCAGTTATGTGATCGACTAAAGTAACCTGTCCGCTCAAAAACTCCCCTTTTAGTTTCCGTCAAAGTATCCAAATTTTCGTTTTGACTCCAGGAGATTGATTTGATGAAGAGAAGTAAAGTTCAGAATTCAGGTTTGACTTTTTCGCGAGAGCTTCTGGCCCTCGCTTTGGTTGCGACTGTGCTCGCGGCGTTAGCGGTTTCGTCTTTGGCTCCGCGCACACATGCGCAAGCGGGACAAAAGATCTCAACCGCGACGAGCGGCGCAGCGACGGCAATCGTCTATCCGGAAACAAAGCGCGGTGACACCGTCGATGACTACTTCGGCACTAAGGTCGCCGATCCCTATCGATGGCTGGAAGACGACTCCGCCTCGGATGTGGCCGCCTGGGTTGAAGCGGAAAATAAAGTTACCAGCGCTTATCTCGAACAGATTCCTTTTCGCAGCAAGCTGAAGGAGCGACTGACTGGTCTCTACAATTACGCTCGATACACTACGCCGCAGCGTCGAGGAGACTATTTTTTCTATACCAAAAACGACGGTCTGCAAAATCAGGCCATTTGGTACCGGCAGAAGGGTTTAGACGGCGCGCCGGAAGTGTTACTTGATCCAAACAAACTTTCTGCCGACGGCACTACGCGCCTTGGCGCCTTCTCACTCTCCAGTGACGGCAAGTTTCTGGCCTATGGCGTCTCGTCCGGTGGTTCCGATTGGAACGATATCTACGTGATGGACGTCACCAGCAAGGCTGTGCGGACGGACCATCTCGAGTGGATGAAGGCCTCGGGCATTTCCTGGCAGGGTGAGGGGTTCTATTACAGCCGCTATCCGGCGCCGGAAAAGGGCCATGAGTTAACGACCAAGAATGAGAACCACCAGGTTTTTTACCACAAGGTCGGCACACAGCAATCAGCCGACGTGTTGGTCTACGAAGACAAAGCTAACGGTCAACGTTTCCACAATTTAGGCACCAGCGACGACGAGCGCTACGCATTTCTTACGATCTCCGATCGTGGCAAGGGAAAAAAAGGCAACTCGCTTCTTTATCGCGATCTCCGCAAAGCTGATTCGAAGTTTATGCCCATCGTCGCGGAAATTGGCGACGATAGCTTCGGCGTGATTGACAACCTCGGCGACAAGTTTTTGATCTTGACGGATCACAAAGCGTCAAACTCGCACGTCTTCCTTTTTGATCCAAAGAACCCTGACGAAAAGAATTGGAAGATTGTAATTCCGGAAATGCCGGAGCCAATCGACAACGTCAGTACGGTCGGTGGAAAACTGATTGTTACCTACCTGAAGGATGTGGCGACGCGCGCCTACGTTTATTCGCTTGACGGCAAGCAGGAGAGGGAAATCAAACTGCCTGGCGCGGGAACTGTCGGCGGCTTCGGCGGCCGCATCGGCGACAAATTTACGTTCTACACCTACACGTCGCTTAACGCTCCGGGCACGATCTACCGCTACGACGTAACGACGGACCAGTCGAGCGTGTTTCGGCAACCGGAGATTCCCGGCTTCAAGTCGACCGACTATGAAGCAACGCAAGTTTTCTATCCGAGCAAAGACGGCACGAAGGTGCCAATGTTCCTGGTCCATAAGAAGGGACTCAAGCTCGACGGAAATAATCCCACGTTGCTTTACGGTTACGGTGGCTTCAACGTGGTGAACTCGCCCAACTTCAATTCACTGCGTCTGGCATTACTCGAACAGGGCTTCGTTTACGCCACCGCAAATATGCGCGGCGGCGGCGAGTATGGTGAGAGCTGGCACGAGGCCGGTATGAAGCTCAAGAAGCAGAACGTGTTTGACGACTTCATTGCCGCCGCTGAATACCTGATTGACAAGAAATACACTTCGCCGAGCAAGCTCGCGATTCATGGTGTTTCCAACGGTGGCTTGCTGGTCGGCGCAGTTGCCAATCAGCGGCCGGAGTTGTTCAAGGCGGTGGTTCAACAGGCCGGCGTGATGGACATGCTGCGCTTCCACAAGTTCACGATTGGTTGGAACTGGGTTGCCGACTATGGATCGAGCGAAGCCAATGAAGCGGAATTTAAGGCGCTGCGCGCTTATTCGCCGATTCACAATATTCGCCCGGGAGTTGCATATCCGGCGACGCTGATCACCACTGCCGATCACGACGATCGGGTAGTGCCGGCCCATTCGTTTAAATATGCCGCAGCGTTACAAGCGGCGCAGGGCGGTCCGAATCCGATCCTGATTCGCATCGACACGAAGTCGGGACACGGCGCGAGCAGCACTAAAAAGTCGATCGAGCAAACCGCCGACATCTATTCGTTTCTGATGTGGACTTTGGGTGTGACGCCGAGCTAGGGAAGAAGAAGAAGACAGAAGACAGAAGACAGAATACAGCATCTCAGACGTGCGGGTGCCGACGGACTACGCCTGCCTAGTGCCTTCTGCTTCTGCCGATGCCTTCTGTCTTCTGTCTCCTGCCGACTGCCCACTGCCGACTGTTTACTGTATCGGCAGCGTCAGTGTCACAAGCAAGCCGCCGGTATCCGCATTGGCGGCTTCTGCGCTCCCGTTATGTAAACGCACCGACCGGTCAGCGATCGCCAAACCTAGTCCAACTCCTCCTGCGGTGCGATCTCGCGCATCGTCTACTCGATAAAACGGACGAAAGATTTCCTCAAGCGCGTCTGCGGGAACACCTGGGCCGTGATCGCGGACCGTGATCACGGCATACCTTTGCGCATTCCCGTCAGCAGCATCTCGCCTTCTCCCGCGACCGTTTTGGTTTGAGCGACTATCTCCTTCACGCCCTTCGTCAACATTCGGCCCCGCAATGCATTCGAGGCCGACCTCAACTTCAGTTCCTTCCGCGGTGTATTGCACGGCGTTGCGAACCACGTTTTCGATTGCGCGGCGGAGCAATACTTCATCCGCGAGGATCGTACAGGGAGCGCTCGCCTCAAGCCGGACCGAACGGTTTCGTCCGGCAGCTTCAAACTGAGCGTCTTCGGTGACTGTCGTCAGGAGTTTGAGCAGATCAACTTGTGCGGTGTTAAGTCCCGCCGATCCGCTTTCAAGACGAGTGAGAGCGAGGAGTTGACCGATCATTTCGTTGAGATTCTCAGCTTCGTGTTGGATTCGCTCCAGAGCGCTGGCGGCTTCCGCGCCGGAGCGTTGGCGTGCTAACTCGAGGGCAACATTCAGTCGCGCGAGCGGCGAACGCAGCTCATGAGAAATATCGCCCAACAGCCGACGTTGACTGTCGATTAGCGACTCGATTCGTTCAGCCATCAGATCGAAATCGACGGCGAGGGCTGCGAGTTCGTCGCGGCGCTTACCCATCGCCGGTCCCACGCGCACGCTGAGATTTCCTTTTGCCAACTCCTGGGTAGCCGCGCGAAGTTTACCGACGGGCGACGTCAGGTATCTCGCCAACCAATAGCAGAACAGTCCACCGATCAAAATTATCGCCACCAGATGCATGATCGGGTGGAGGAATGATTCAGGTGGCGCGCGGCGAGACAGTTCCGCCACCAGCGCATAATCCGCACCGCCCTGGCTAGTCACCCGGGTGGCAATGAGTGGGCCCGCGCCATGTGGACCATGCTCAGGATGTCTCATTTCAAACGAGCGCTGCGCGACATCCGGCGCGCCCGC
>JANLZV010000108.1:0-8347 GCA_031366425.1 Pyrinomonadaceae bacterium
GCGGCAGCGGGCTTCATACATGTCGCCGCCGCCGACGGCCACCCGTTCTTCGGATTCCACGGTGCGCTGGGTGTAGTTTGCGGGCTGGCCACACTTCATGCAGATCGCGTGAGTTTTGGCAAGTTATTTGGCGATCTCGATCAGCCACGGTGTTGGTTCCTGAGGGCGGGCCGGTGTGGTCCTGATCTAACCCCCGCGATGATTACGCGCACTTCCGCTGGACTAACTCATTGGCGACACTTACCGACGGCGGCTTTCAACCTTGACAGCGAGGTCTGACTGACGTTTCCTAGTGTCCGCTCGTCGTTAATATTTGGAGCTTATCCTCTGGTCTCGCCAATGGGTTTGCTCCAGCGGTTCAAAACAAACTCCGAGAGTGCGGATCTCTCTCGCACATCCACCTCCGATCACCCCAAAAGGAGTAGTAACATGCCGACCAGATCAAAGACTCAGGCTTCCACCAAAACCTCTTCCCAGAAGTCGTCAGCTGCTGGAAGAAACGTAAGGCTGCGCTCGAAAGCCGCCCGATCATCTGCGCCAAAGTATCCAACCGCTTCTACACGAGTTGCATGGGGCGGGGTTAGCCCGGTGCCGCAGAAAGCTGCCGGCTACGGCCTGCAATCCGTCTCCAGCCGGCAAGGCCCTTCAATAACCGCTGCGGCCAACCCGCAATTTTCCTGGCACGGCGGACCGATTGTGCCGAACCCGCAGGTCTTCTCAAGTTTTTGGGGGCCAACATGGACCAAGTCTGCAAATCAGAAACGAGCCACGCGGCTGAACCAGTATTTGAAAGACTTGTTGCAGAGCAAGTACATGAACATTCTCACTCAATACGGCGTGGGCCAGGGGGCCGGGGCAAGCGGATCGTTTATCAAGAGTACGTTTGTTAACGACGTTCCGGCGGTGCTTAACGATAAGCAGATATCTCAGATCATTCAGAAAGGGATCGACAATGGGACTTTTCCTGAGCCCACCAAACCCACCAATAACATTTTGATGGTTTTTCTCGGCGAGGGCATTTCGATTAACGACCCAGCCAGTGACCTGATTTTGTGCCACCCGATCCACGACTCGGCCTTCGGCTACCACAGCTTCTTCAAGACCAAGAAGGGACATCCTTTTTATTACTCCATCGTCCCGTCGTTGGATAACACCTGCATCAAAGCGACCTGTCCGAGTGATGCAAACTGTTCGCTGCATCTGTCCAAAAATCAGGAGCAACGACAAACTCAGGTCACAAGTCACGAGTTTGCCGAAATGGTTACCGATCCGGAGTTGAATGCGTGGTTTGATGCTTCCAGCGGCGCTGAGAACGGCGATATTTGCAACGGTGAATCGGGAACAATCAAAGTTGGACCAAACACCTGGACTGTGCAGCGAATGTACAGCAAGTTTGACGACGTAAAGAGTAACGGTGCCTCTATTTGCCGAACCGAGCCCGCCAATCCGATCCCTCGTCTAACTCCCGGCCCGCCCGCCGTTCATGCTTCGGCGGTTAACAATGCGCAAACAAGCGAAGGAGCGAGTCATCTTTTACCCTTGCCTACCGTTCACTTCGATACCAAGTCTGGCAAGGCTCGTATGGACGCGAGAGAGTTACGCGACTATGTGAAGCGAATATTTTCGCCTCTTGGCGATGAAATGATCGCTAACCTGGCCGCCTTTTTGAGGGAAGCCGCCGACAGTTTGTCGAAGAAGTAGTGGCTGACGCTCAACGGCTCTGCCGCCATTGTCGAATAGCCGTTGCAGAAAATTGATGGTGACTTTAATCCGCCTTCCCGAAGTTGGCGGAACCTAAACGATCATCAAGTCATGCGGTGGGCTTTGTCGCGTGCGTTTTAATCCACGTGCACGGTCGGGGCATCGGCGTGAGGCACGAAGCAGTGGCGGCAGCGGGCTTCATACATGTCGCCGCCGCCGACGGCCACCCGTTCTTCGGATTCCACGGTGCGCTGGGTGTAGTTTGCGGGCTGGCCACACTTCATGCAGATCGCGTGGGTCTTGGTGATGTATTCGGCAATCGCGAGCAATTGGGGCATCGGCTCCCAGGGTTTGCCGGTGTAGTCCTGGTCCAGGCCGGCGATGATCACGCGAATGCCGCGTTTCGCTAGTTCGTTGGCCACCCCCACCAGCTCGTTATCGAAAAACTGTCCTTCATCAATCCCCACTACTTCCGTATCAGCTTCGACTTTCCCCAGGACTTCCGCCGCGCTACGAATGTTCGCTGACTCGTGACGCATTTCCGAATGAGAAACAATGTGGTCCTGAGAAAAGCGTGTATCAATTTCCGGTTTGAACACCTGCACCTTTTGACGCGCAATCTTTGCGCGCCGCAGACGTCGAATCAGCTCTTCGGATTTTCCCGAGAACATTGAGCCGGCGATCACTTCGACCCAACCCGCCACCGGCCGTGGATGATGACTCGGTTCGTTGTTATTAGATTGTGCGATAAGTTCGTCCATATTAATGCAGTAGCAGTCTCAAAATTTGAAGCTCGCCTTTTGACTCATTCCGCCTTCGCTTCTCGCCGCCCAAGATGCGTGACTTACTCGATACCATACATTTCCTTATTGTAGAACGGAGCAAACGCGGCGATCAGCGCAACTTCAAAACTCATCGCTCGCGTGACCAAGTCGCGGGAAAGAATTCCCCAGGCGCCCTGCCGGCTGCGAACGTCCTGAACTCCCGCCACTTCATCAATCACCAGGCCCAGCTCCCGACGTCCCTCAATTACTTTTTTCGCCAGCGAAGGCGGAACGCTAATAGAAGGCGTGGCGCCAAACGCTTCAATCGTTCCGTCAGTAGCGTAGGCCCATCCGCGTAGAAAAGTGTGCCACTCCCCAGCTAGTGAAACAGAATGAAAGCCGCCTTCGAGGCCAACAAAGATGTCGGCATCACGACGCTGCTTCCGAAGCAGATCGCGGATCGCCAGCGCTCGTTCGCGCGCTCCCTGCATCAGTTCCCAATCATTGAGCGGCATCGCCGGCACGTTCGTTTCCACCGGTCTTGTGATCAGCGCGGCATCAATCCAGGAGGAATCGATTTCCGCAACCCGGGTGATGCTCGCGCGCACTGCCATGATTTTTGCCGCACGATCAGAACCTAGCGCGATCGTTTTAACCTGTGCCTGGGGTTGCGGGTTCAAAAGTTAACCGAAGTGGGCAAAATTCTGCGTCGCGGGAAACGCGTCAGAGGCTATAACAGAGAAGTGCTTCGCGTCAAAAGGAAGACCAAGCCGGTCGCCAAGATGCGACTCTAACCCACCGGAAGCGATACTTGACATGACTGCGGCAGGTTGCTGTAATCAAATTTCTTCCCAACCGGAAATGAAATGACATTTTTCGATCTATCAGATTTGGCTTCTATCGGAAGTGATCGATCGTCGGAGGTTTAGTTTTAGTGTCTCTTGAAGAATTGGTTTACGACTGGAACGTGGTGGAGCCGCTGCTCGCACCTCCAAATCGTCGCATAAGTTTTGACGACGAAACTTTGCGCGACGGATTGCAATCACCTTCCGTTAGCGAACCGCCGGTTGCCAAAAAAATTGAACTGCTCCACCTGATGGACGCGCTCGGGATCGACACGGCCGACATCGGCTTGCCCGGCGCGGGCGGCACTCATGCAGCCGGCGTCGAGTTGATGGCCCGTGAAATTGCAGAACAGCACCTAAACATTCGGCCAAACTGCGCCGCGCGGACCCACCGTAGCGACATTGTTCCGATCGTGGAAATCTCCCAACGCGTCGGTATTCCGATCGAAGCCTGTACATTTATCGGCTCTTCGGCGATTAGATTTTTCGCCGAAGACTGGACGCTCGATAAACTACTTAAACTCACCGAAGACGCAGTCAGTTTCGCCGTCGGTGAAGGTCTGCCGGTGATGTACGTCACCGAAGACACGACGCGAGCAAATCCTGAAACGCTCCGCGCACTTTACACGACGGCAATTCAATGCGGCGCCAAGGCCGTTTGCGTTTGCGACACGGTGGGGCATTCCACTCCTGACGGCGCGCGCTCGGTCGTTAAATTCGTCAAGAACATCATTGAGGAACAGGGCGGAAATATCCGACTCGATTGGCACGGCCACCAGGATCGCGGGCTTGGCGTGATCAATTCCATTGCAGCGATTCAGGGCGGTGCTGATCAGGTGCATGGCTCAGCTTTAGGGATCGGCGAACGCGTCGGAAACACACCCCTGGATCAGTTGCTGGTAAATCTGAAGTTGATGGGGTGGATTCAAAACGACTTGTCACGGCTCGGCGAATACTGCGCTCTGACGTCGGAAGCCTGCGGTTGGACCATCCCAGTTAACTATCCGGTATTTGGCCGCGACGCTTTTCGCACCGCGACCGGGGTCCATGCGGCCGCCGTGATCAAGAGTTATCGCAAAGGCGATCGCGAACTGGCGGATCTGGTCTATTCCGGCGTGCCGGCTGGACAGTTTGGACTTGAGCAGGTAGTTGAGGTTGGACCAATGAGCGGCAAATCGAATGTGATCTACTGGCTCGAGAGACGCGGAATCGAGGCTACTGAGGAGACTGTAACCCGTATTTTCGAACGCGCTAAGCAAGCGTCGGCCGTGCTCGCAGACGACGAGATATTGCAGATGGTGTAAGCGGCAAACCTTTGGGCTAAAAGAAGAGGGTCACGCGACTCGGGAATGGCACAACGCTTTCCCTTTTAGTCTCGTGACCCTTTCTGTTTTCTGCGTCGAGTTTAGTTGATCGGAATCGTGACTGTGGCTGAACCTGCTTTCCCGGGTGGGAAGCGTTTCTGCCGGGCGATTCTTACCGCACTCGCGTCTCCTCCGGAGGCCTGGGTAACGCGGCCCGACTCATCGTAAGTCACTGTCACCGCAACTTTCTTCGGTCCTGCTTTTACCGGTTCAGAAGCGGTCGTGGTTGGAGTCGAACTCACATTCGATAACGTTTGCGCGGTCTTTTCGTCCCGCTTCGCTTTTTCTCTTTCGCGCTGGCGTCGCGCTGCTAACGCCGCGTCATGATTCGGGTCGACAGCAACTGTCTCGTTCGATCCTTCGGTAGACGTTTCCACGGGGGCCGGCTCTGGAACTGCGGCCGTCTGACTGGGAGCCGTAGGCTCTGCCTGGCTGACTACTGCCGGCGCTTTGCGCGCACCGTACCAACCGGCCGGAACTCCAAGCGCCGCGACACTCGCGATGATCGCCACGGCCACCGCACCGGCAACCAAAAACTTGCGATTGCCTCTTGATTCCGTATCGCCGAGTGAAAGAAAATTGGGCACGCCCAAACTCTCAGAATCGTCCGTCGTCGCCGCAACCACACTGACTTCAGATGCGTTAACGCTCGCCGCATAGTCAGGGGGAAACGCCGTTGAAGGCACCACGCCTTCGTCTAATCGACGCAAACCTTCAAGCACTACCTGCGTCCATGGTTGATTGATGGTGCGCTCAATCGGTTCTTCAGCAGCGCCAAATTCAAACTTCGCATTCGGAAGAGTCAACGCATAGTAGACAGCGTCAATTCCGCGCAAGACGCCAATCCGAGCGTCAACCACCGACCCGGTCTGGAGATAGAAATGACCATGACCCTGCGGATATAAAACCTTGAGTTGTCCGGTCTTGCGTTGGTTGCAAAAAAATTCAATCAGCTCCGAAAGTGATAGGTCACTCAAGTGTCCGGTTAGTGCCATCAGAATTAACTCCTACGAAGAGAGATATGGGGAGGATCAAGAAGGAAGGAAGGACGCCCGCGTGGACGTCCACTGAGTTACTGGGTAATTGCAAACTTATAGTTGATCAGGCCAAAAACCTTCACCGGCTGGCCCGATAGTTTGGTCGGTGAGAATCGTGCTCTTAAAGCCGCCTGGACAGCAACTTCTCGTAACGCGACGGGTCCGCCAGTGGCGTGCGCAGAGATCACTTTTCCCATTTCATCGATCACTACTTCAACCGTTACCAGACCTGCGACGCGGGCGCGTCGGGCGGCCTCGGGATAAGTTGGTGACGGCAACGAGACGGCGATGCCATTGAGCACTCCTCCGGAAACTGGCTTAAGCATTGGTCTTGGTGACGGAGGCGGAGGTTCTGCATCGAGCTTAACTACCGACGCCGGTGCGCCTGCGCTGAGCTGACCATTTCCCACTTCAACCGCTCCCACTGTGCTCAATTTTTCCGAGGCCGATCCGGCGCGCGGCAAGACTACGGATTTAGGAGAAGGCACGGAAGTGACAGATGGCTGCTTGAGCGCGCCGACTGCATTCTTCAATTCCGAGTTTTGATTCGAAGCGACAGTAGACGCAGGAACTGTCGGAGCGGAAGGCGACGCAACTGCGGCCGCTGCCGGCTGGGCCATTTGAAGCATCTTCTCATCAAGGTAGTACATGATGGAGCGATAAGTTACTTCAGTGGGCTCATACGATAGCTTGCCCGCCTCAATTACCGCCACCGACGTGCTCATCCTGTTCCAATTTCCGACAAAATCGAATTCATACTTGTAAACTTCCTTAGCCATCAAAGATCCATCTTCGTTGGTTAAGGTCATCTCGCTGATGTTCCCTTTGGCGTCGTACTTGTAAACTTCCTTGCCAGTGAGATTCGCTCCGGCGATTGGAAAATACTGATTTTCAGTTTTAGTTCCCTTGACGTCATAAGCCACGATCTCAAGCACCGCGCGCTTGCCCTCTGTCGGCTTGCCAGATTCGCTGGAGAGTTTCGCAATCTCGGTCCGGACTCGCCGCACTGGTCCTACCAATCCATCCCTCATGCGATCGCTTTCGACAGCTGTGGTCGCGGGCACCGACGGAACTGTCGCCTTGGCGGTCAGCGTGGATTGTCCCAGCACCGAGACCGATCCGGCTACGACAACCAGCACTATCGAAACGAATCCAAAGTTACCGATCTTTCTGAACATTTATTTTCTCTCCTGACTGGAAGTGGCGGGACTCTTTAAGCCTGCGTGAGGCCGGTGGCGCCTGGGGTTATTTGTCTAGCCCCGGATGGCACCGCCAATAGTAGCGAGTTTAACTTTGTTTGTCTACAGGCAACATTGCCAGTCGGCGAGTTGGGCCTATTTGGGCATTTTTGCTGATGTGAAGTTGGGAAACTCAGCCAGAAGACTGACGATTTGGTCAATTAATGCAGTGGTTTCGGCGCGACTGGTTTGGTCGTTACACATGATTGAGAAGACGAAGACCTGTCCGTCAGACGCGGTGAGGTAGCCGGAAAGCGAGTTGTCGTAGGTCAGCGAGCCGGTTTTTGCGGAAACGCGATCGGGCAAAGTTCTTAGTCGATCAGCAAGCGTTCCGTCCCTGCCTGAGAGCGGGAGGGAGTCCCTAAAGACCTGATTCACATTTTTCTTTGCCAGGGTTCGGAGCAGCCCGGTGGTTGACTCGGGTGTCACGAGATTGAGACGCGACAGGCCGGATCCGTCGTGCAACGCGAGTCGATCCGTTGAAACTCCGGAGCGACTCAGCCAGGTACGAATTACCGCGAGACCCACTTCATCGTCTCCGCGTTCTCGGCCACCCGCTTCCGGCAACGCGGCGAAGTCACCTCGTTCGCGTCCGAGTGTGCGCAGAATTAGTTCGGCGTAGAGATTGTTACTTTCCTTGTTCGTTCGTCTCGCGATCTTGCTCAAAGGCTGGCTGGAGACGAAGGCGAGTTCAACTGCGCGAGATGGGTCAAACCTCTGGCTCGGCGCAACCCTCGAGTCGCGTGACTGGGCCTCGCCGGTTACCGCGATGCCTCGCGTCTTTAACGTTTCTTTAAACACGCTCGCTGCCCAAAGTGCCGGGTTGTGTACAGACAGACGTGCTCCGAATCCTTTGCTGCCCGGCGCAACTTCACCCCACACCGCGACGTTGTTGTCAGAAAGGCCTCGATGCACACCAATCGTAGCGCGGGTTCCTGACTTCCCAGTGACCATGCGATTCTGGACGTGCATCATGGACTGACCTACGCTGGACTTCACTTCAAAGGGTTCGTCGCCTTTACTTGAAGGAACTAGATTCACCCCAACTTCATTTCCGTTGATGGTCAGCGCGCTCGCCTCCGCGGCGAAATACCATTGAAGGTCGGTCCACTGCCACCCGTCTCCAAGCGGGTCGCCGCGAAAATAACTTTCGTCTCCAATCACGTTGCCATCAACGCGCCTGACGCCGCGCGCGTAAAGTTCGTCCACCAGTTTTGCGAGCGACCCTCGATTCACGTCTTCGCTGCGTGTAACAAAATCAGGCGCACCGCGTCCATACAGGACAAGGTCACCGGCGATTCGTCCGCCCGCATCAGGCTGAGCGTTCGCATAGACTGACGTGCGCCAGCTGAAGTCCGGGCCCAGGAGATCCAGGGCGACTCCGGTTGTGTAAATCTT
>JANLZV010000170.1:0-3215 GCA_031366425.1 Pyrinomonadaceae bacterium
TTCTACGACGACATACTCAAGGGAAAAGTCGTTTTGATTAACTTCATCTTTACAACCTGTGAGGGTGTTTGTTCGCCCGTAACGGCTAATCTCGCGCGCGTACAGAGTTATCTGGCCGAACATCTGGGACGGGAGGTGGTGATGGTTTCCATCAGCGTTGATCCGCTGACGGATACGCCCGAGCGGCTGAAGACTTATGCTGACAAGTTTAAGGTCAAACCGGGCTGGTACTTTCTCACCGGCAAGAAGGAAAACGTCGATTGGGTGCTTTACAAGTTGGGTGGGTACGTCGAAGACAAACAGACTCATACCGCCGTACTTATCATCGGCAATGAAGCAACCGGCGAATGGATGAAGGTTCACGCCATGTCGAATCCCACCGAGATTGCGAGCGCAGTCACGAAACTGCTTGCTATCAAAGCTGATAAGGCGAGCCCCTAGTGCGCGCAATAGCGCGCGAGCAATTAGAGATCACGCGTAAGTTAAAGCGCAGGCAGCTTGCCTGCCGCGGCGTGCCCAACGAACCTTGAGGAAGACCAGGTGTCTGCGCTCCCGTGGTCGCCTTGAACTCTGAATTGCTTGAGCGTTAGGCTATCAAAGCAGATGAAAGTTTCCTTCCGTCGCTTCCAATTCCATCTCGGGGTGGTGATCTCGATCGTCCTGACAACCCTGATTTGCGTCAACAGCAGCGCAACTCAAAACCGGACAGGACTCACACCTGAGGAAAAACGCGGCAAGCAGATTTACGTTAAAGGCGAGAGCGCCGCCGGCGAGATTACAGCCGTGCTCGGCAACGCCGGCCTGGAGGTGCCTGCCTCCTCCTTTTCATGCGCAAACTGCCACGGACTCCGAGGCGAGGGATCTAGAGAAGGTGGATTGCAGCCGCCGCCGATCGACTGGGGGACGCTCACGCGGCCTCACATCTCCGCCCTCACCCGTCGCGAGCGTGGCGCTTACAATGAGGCAACGCTGGCACGCGCGTTGAGCGATGCTTTAGATCCCGACGGAGTCCGCCTGCATCCGGCGATGCCGAATTACAAGATGACTCGCGAGCAGACGGCTGATCTGATCGCCTATCTGAAGCAACTCGGAAATGAGTCCGACACGGAGCCCGGAGTCTCAGCCGAGACCATTCGAGTCGGCGCAGTGCTGCCGTTGAGCGGGCCGCTCGCGCAAGTCGGCGAGGATGTTAAAGCAACACTGGTTGCGAGTTTTGCAGAGATAAATGCCCAGGGGGGGATCTATAGTCGACGTTGCGAATTAGTAGTGGAAGATTCGCGCGGCGACCCGGCGCAAACGTTTGCAGCAACTCGACGCATGATCGAGCAAGGCGATATCTTTGCGATGCTCGGCAACTTTGAGCCGGGAGAAAGCCTTGCTGTTAGCCAACTGATCCAAAGCAAAGAGGTGCCGCTCGTTGGTACACTCACACTTTCGCCACGCCTCGCGGTGCCGCCCAACCCTTACATTTTCTATTTGCTTCCGACCTTCGCGGATCAGATCCGCGCCCTGGTGGATTTTGCCGATGCCAAAGCCAAGACCGGCCCGGCTAAACTCCTGCGGCTTGGTGTTGTTTATGACGGGAACGGTTTTAATCAAGACGCAGTCTCGGGACTGAAGGCCCAAGCAAGAATGTACTCGATGCAGATCGTGTCCGAACAGATGTACCAGGCCGCCTTCAAACCAGTGGAGACAGTCGAACTACTGGCGGTCAAAAAACCGGATTACATTTTCTTCTTCGGCGGGGCGGAAGACTTCAAAGCGCTCGCGGCTGAGATGGACCGGGCGAAGCTGAATGTTCCCCTCTTGAGTTCCGTTGTAATGGTAGGGCGCGGCGCATTTGCCCTGCCCGCGAGTGTAGCGGCGCAAACATTCCTTTCATATCCTTCCGCGCTACCGAATCAGGAAGAGTTTGCGCAGTTTCTCACGCTCGTGCAGAAGGCCGGTATAACTTTGCGCAGTCCCGCTTTTCAATCCATGGCCTATGCGGCGGCGAAAGTTTTCTTTGAAGCCGCCAAAGTGAGCGGTAGACAACTCACCCGCGTTGCTCTGATCAATTCACTCGATCAAATGCGTGACTTCAAAACCGGCGTCGTCCCTCCATTGACGTTCGGGCCAAATCGCAGGGTGGGCTCGATTGGTTCCTATATCGTCGGCGTTGATCTAACTAAGCAGCAATACGTTCCCATTACCGATCGAATGATGCCGAAAGATAAGCCGTAACTCTTGATCCCTCCTGGTTGGAAATCTCTAAATGAGGGCTATGCGGCCATGCTGCTGATTTGAGGGCTTGAGGCCGGGCGACGAGAAAGAAGGCCCCCCAGGAATCATTGACAATTGAGGTCCGCCCGACTAATCTCACCCGCACTGAAATAGAGTCCTGGGGCCGAGTTAATCAAAGACACAACTCCCTTGCAAAGTCTTGAAGCAAAACAAATCAATCGCTCACACCCCAAAAAGGGGTCAGTCTGTTCGCCTGCGCTGTTAGTCGTGGATTGATAGCTCAAGCCCGTCCCTGCTAAAAGTGGGACTTGGAATCACCCGAGCGAGAATAATTTGCTGCAAGCTTTCTCATGAACCTAAGGTGGCGTAGTGTCATCCGCTTTACGCCCTCGAACAAGATTGGTGGAATCATAGTTTGAAGCCCGAACGGATTCAAACTGCTGAATTACAGAACCCCCGTCCTCCATGGAGAATCAAACGAAATGAAACGGAATTTAGGAATTGCGCTTATTGCGATCATCGTAATGGCCTTGTCCTTCTTACTTTTGCCGACGAGCCTGGCAAAGCGCAATGAGAATTCGCGGCGCGACCACGGGCAATCCGGCACCCCCGCGGCAAAGTTGCCCGGGAGTCCCGACGCGTTCAAGCCTGCTCCACAGTCGCAGCCGGGCAGCCCAGTCTCCATTGAAGCAGCGGGTTTTGCCGAGTCAATCCCTGTGCGCAATATGGTCTCCACCAAAGCTCCTTGGGACGGGAAGCTGGGTGACCGCCCCTTTGAAAGAGGAGAAGCGACTGTTGCTGAAGGCAAGGAAATTGAGAAGAACGGCAGAAACCGTGAGGTCATCCGCCGGATCGATCCTAACGCGCCACAAACTCCCGATCAGGCCCTTTCGTCCGCCAACCCTTTCACCAGGGAACTCTCTCGCAGCAGTAGTAACGCTCCCAACGTGTTGCCCGTCCCTTCGGTTAGTTTCGAAGGCCTGAATCCAACC
>JANLZV010000714.1:0-6114 GCA_031366425.1 Pyrinomonadaceae bacterium
CGTGAAATTCCAAGCTTCAATCGGGCCGTGCGTGATGCGTTTACAGAGTGGCCAGTGAACCAATTTGGGAGCCACATGGACATGAACCGCGGCAAGCTATCACCCTTCACGGGACGATGTCAAGTAAAATATCAAGCTTAACAGGCTAATTGTTCACACAACACATCTTGCGCCATTTGAATCCCTTCAAGTCAAGCTCGGCTGCTTAAGCGAATGGGCCTAATGTCGTAATAAGTTTTACAAGGTTTGCATATTGCCAACGTACTTGGCAACCTGCGCTGGCCGAACTTAGAGGCGCATCCGAGTAGGGGCAAGCCAGGGTTCACAGTGAGCAAGCGCTGAACGCTTCGGAAAAGTCGAACCAGGTCTGGGAATCCAACCTTTGACCGGCATTGCCCGGGCTGTTATTTTCGCAACGCAAAAAAGTGACCCACAACATCCTTCCGGCCGCTAAGAAGTACCGGACAGAAAAGAGAGGGCAAGTGGCACCTGTAGCGCCTGGCGGGCCGGAACAACGCGTGCGCAACGCTTCAGTCGAGCCTCCGCTAAAACCTCCGCTCAAGTGGGCGGGCGGGAAGCGCTGGCTGGTTCCCCATTTGATTCCTCTGTGGCGTGGGAATACATCTCGACGTTATGTTGAGCCCTTTTGCGGGGGTCTGGCAGCGCCCCTGGGGTTGCTGCCTGAGCAGGCCCTGCTGAATGACATCAATCCGCACCTGATTAACTTCTATCTGCACCTGCGCCGCGGCCTCACGCGAACTATCGAAATGAAAAACGAGGAAGCAGGTTACTATGCTCACCGGCACCGTTTTAATGAGCTGATTAGGTCGGCACAGTGGAAAAGCGCGGAGGCCGCGGAGCTCTTCTATTTTCTAAATCGGACGGGATTCAACGGCCTTTGCCGGTTTAACCAGAGCGGTGAATTTAATGTGCCCTTCGGCCGTCACAAATCAATCAACTACGCCAAAGACTTCTCGCGATTTCGCAAAGCGTTAAAAAGCTGGGTATTTACCAGACTAGACCTGGAGGAACTGGCGATTTCCGACGGGGATTTCATCTATGCCGACCCGCCCTATGATGTTGAGTTCACGACCTACAGCACTGGCGGATTCAGTTGGGACGATCAAGTTCGAACTGCGCAGTGGTTGGCGGGCCACGATGGGCCGGTAGTCTTGTCGAATCAGGCCACGCCCCGAATCGTTCGGTTATATCGTCAACTTGGATTTTCTCTCAGGTATCTGCAAGGTCCCCGGCGGATCAGTTGCACTGGCGATCGTTCGGCGGCGCGTGAGGTCCTGGCAACCAAAGGCTTGTAGATCATTCGCCGGCAATTCAAGACCTCGTACTTCTTTCGACTGGAGATCCTAAATGCGTTCAACTCTATTTCGATCACTCATGTTGACGTTGGGAGTATTGATTTGCGCGTGCACCGTGACGGCGCAGGATGCGACGCACGAGTTACACGCATTGTTTGATCGTGAATGGGATTACGATCTGCGTGAAAACCCAACTCGCGCATCACAACTCGGCGATCGCCGTTGGAACGATCGTTGGAGCGATCTAAGCCTCGCGGCAATCCAGCGACGCCACGAACACGATCTGGCAGTCCTCGTTGACCTGGCGAAAGTCGATCGCGCCAAACTGCCTAAGCCAGAACAACTCAATTTCGATCTGTTTAAGCAGGAACTCCAACTTGCCATAGAAGAGTTCAAGTTTCACTGGTATCTGGTGCCGCTCAATCAGCGTGGGGGGATTCAGTCTCAAAATGAACTGGCGGATTCACTGAGATTTGTGACAGTCAAAGACTACGAGGATTGGATCGCCCGCCTCAAGTCATTTCCGAACTACATGGACCAGACCATCGCGCTGATGCGGGAAGGTGTGCGGACGCGCATGCTGCTGCCAGAAGTAATCATGCGTCGCATACCGGCACAGATTGATCGTCAGATAGTGACCGACCCGGCTGACAGTCTTTTTTACAAACCGTTTAAGCGTTTCCCGGCGGCAGTTGCTACTGCCGATCAGCAACGGTTGACTACAGACGCCCGCGCTGCGGTTGGCACACATATCATTCCCGCATATCAACGCTTCAAAAAGTTCTTCGTGGAAGAATATCTCCCAGCCACTTACAAGGAAGTAGGCGCGTGGCAAATGCCCGAAGGCGAAGCCATGTACGCTTTCTTCGTCCGCAGATACACCACCACCAATATCACTCCGCGCGAGGTGCATGAAAAAGGGTTGAGCGAAGTGAAGCGCATCCGCGCGGCCATGCAGGTGGTGATGGACCAAGTGGGTTTTAAAGGGACGACGCAGGAGTTCTTCCAGTTTCTGCGGACCGACAAGCGCTTTTACTACAACACTCCCGAAGAGTTGTTTGCGGCTTACCAGGCGATGGCCAAACGCATCGATCCAAACCTCGTCAAGGTGTTCAAGACGTTGCCGCGCATGCCTTACGGAGTTGAACCCATTCCGCTCGCGATCGCGCCTGATACGACTACCGCTTACTATCGCCAGCCGGCCGCCGACGGTTCGCGTGCCGGCACTTATTTTGTAAATCTCTATCAGCCCGAATCCCGGCCCAAGTGGGAAATGATGGCGCTATCGCTTCACGAATCTGTCCCCGGCCATCATCTGCAGATTGCTTTGGCCCAGGAGCAGGGCGAGATTCCGAATTTTCGACGCTACGGGGGATACACGGCGTTCGTCGAAGGATGGGGGCTTTATGCTGAGTCGTTAGGGGAAGACATGGGACTCTACGACGATCCTTACGCGAAGTTTGGGCAACTTTCTTACGAAATGTGGCGCGCGGTCAGACTCGTGGTCGACACCGGAATTCACCAGATGCACTGGACGCGTCAGCAGGCGATCGACTATTTCATGGAAAACTGTCCCAAGCAGGAGCTCGACATTGTTAATGAGATCGATCGCTACATTGCCTGGCCCGGTCAGGCCTTAGCGTACAAGACCGGACAACTGAAAATCAGCGCACTGCGCGAACGGGCTACTCGCGAACTCGGATCAAAATTTGATCTGCGCGAATTTCACGAGGTAGTACTCGGTTCGGGTGCAGTGCCGCTGGATGTCCTCGAACAAAACGTAGTCGAGTGGATTGCGTCAAGAAAAGCCAACCGCTAGCTGACATGACGAAGCATATTTGGTCGCCGGATTTGATCTACACCGATGGGCATTTTCAGCCCGGGGCACTGCTGTGTAACGACGCCGGCGAGATCGCCATACCAGAGCACGAACATGAAGTTGCGATTAGCCGGCGGCTCAACAACCGGGCAATCCTGCCTGGTTTAGTCAACGCCCATTCGCATGCCTTCCAACGGGTGATTCGCGGCCGCACCGAATATCGCACAACCCACCATCGAGACAGTTTCTGGACCTGGCGGGAAATGATGTACAGCGCCGCCACTCGATTGAGTCCGGAGGATGTTTACGACGCTTCACGCATGGCCTTTCTTGAAATGGCCTTGAGCGGCACTACCTCGGTCGGCGAATTTCATTACCTGCATCACGGGCCGGATGGCGTTCGCTACGAAGATCCAAATTTGCTCGCGAAGCAGGTTGTGCGCGCGGCTGAAGATGTCGGTCTACGCATCGCACTACTGCGAGTGGCTTACGCGCGTTCAGGTTATGAGACGGAAGTGAATCCTATGCAGGCGCGCTTTATGGAAGCCGATGGCGAAACGTTTCTAAAAAACGTAGACCAACTACAAAGCGATCTGACCAAGAGTCGAAGCCCAATCGTCGGGGAAGGATCGCACGAACGTGCGGAAGTTCCGTCAACCTGGATCGGCGTTGCGCCTCACAGTGTACGCGCGGTGCCGTTGGATTATCTGAAGCGGGTGATCGACTTTGCCAACGACCAGAAATTGCCGGTGCACATGCACGTAGCCGAACAACCTGCTGAAGTATCGGCTTGCATTGAAGAGTATGGTCGATCGCCAGTCGCTTTACTGGACACGGAAGGGCTGTTAAGTGAACGGTTCACCGCAGTGCATTCAATTCACGTCACGCCAAAAGCGATCGCGATGTTGGCCCGCGCTCGCGCCTTCGTCTGCGCGTGCCCGACTACGGAGCGAAATCTTGGCGATGGGATATTGCCTGCTGACGCTTACTTCCAACACGGAGTCCGGATAGCTTTGGGGACCGACAGCCACACTCAAATCGATTTACTTGAGGACGCGCGAGAACTTGAATACCACCTGCGCCTCCAAAAACTTGAACGAGTCGTTTTGCAGTCAAGCAACTCGCCGGTTGATGCCGATCAGACGGCAGCAGTCAAAACCGAACTGGCTGCGAAACTCTTCGATTGTGCCACGATCAACGGCGCTGCCAGCATCGGCTCGCCCGGAGGATCGCCCGGCGGATTGCCCGCGGAATCGCCCGGCGGCACGCTCGCGCCCGGATGTCCGGCAGACTTCTTCACTGTTGATTTGGACGACCCTTCAATCGCGGGCGCTTCCGCAGATGATCTCCTTTCCAATGTGGTCTTCTCCCTTTCGAAGAATGCCGTGAAAGACGTAGTGGTCGGAGGGCGGCGAATAGTGGCAGATGGCAGGCACGAGCAACAAGAAGAGATCGTGGAGAAGTTTAAGACATTGCAGCGCAAACTCTGGAGCTAAGACCGCATTTCAATTTCGTTATGACCGTTCAAGACACACTCGCTGAGCTAGTGGCCATCGACTCCGTTTCGTCACGATCAAACCGGGAGATTATTGACTACCTGGCCCGACGCTGCGAACAACTTGGCTTCAAGGTGCAGCGCCTTCCCTACCTCGACGACGAGCGTGTAGAAAAGACTAACCTGATCGCTATCGCGGGGATCGAGTTGACTGCTCCAACTTCGGTGGAACTCGCCCTCGTGGGCCATACAGACACTGTCCCCTACGATCCCAACTGGGCCGAAGCTCTCAGCCTTACCGAGCGCGACGGAAAACTTTTCGCGCGGGGGGCCTGTGACACGAAGGCGTTTATCGCGGCGACCTTAACGGCCGCAGCCGGCGTGGACTTGAAAAGCCTGCGGAAACCGCTGGCGCTAATCTTCACGGCAGATGAAGAGATCGGATTGATTGGAGCGAAGCGCCTAGCTGCAGACGGCGCGGTGCGCGCTCGTTACGCTGTTGTCGGCGAACCTACTTCACTGCAGCCGATGCGCGCCGGCAAAGGCTACTGCCTAGCAGAAATTTTGATTAAGGGTCGCGAAGCGCACAGCGCTTACCCTGCTCTCGGCACCTCCGCGGTATTCGCCGGAGCGCGTCTCGTCAACGACATCGAAAAAATAGCGGAGCAATTAACCCGAGAAGAACACGCGGCATTCGATCCGCCGAGTACGACCCTCAACGTCGGCTTAATTCGAGGCGGCACTGCGAAAAACGTGATCGCCGGCGAGTGTCGCATAACGCTCGAATGGCGGCCGATCCCGGGTCAGGACCCTACTCACGTGCTCGATCTGCTTCACGCCGCGATCGACTCTGAAAAGATCCGCGATCCAAATTTCGTTTGTGAAGTGGACGCCGCGCGGGCCGACGAAGGTTTTGAAACATCGCCCGACTCACGCCTCGTCACTCTCCTGCAGGATCTGTGCGGCGTTGCGGCCGGCACCGTAGCCTTCGGGACGGAAGCTGCCCAACTTACTCAACTTGGGGCCGAGGCGGTCGTGCTTGGCCCAGGCAACATTCGCGTTGCGCATCGTACGGGAGAGTTTGTTCCGGTAGACGAACTCGAGCGTTGTGTAGAGATTCTCAGCCAGACGATCCTTAAGCTCTGCTCGTAGGCCCAATGATTCAGCGAGGCTCCCGAAGCTCGCCGTCCTTTTGGACACCCACCGCGTTTCGGTTAAGCTCTTTCCGCGTCGAGGCAACTACCCGCTCGGTAGTTCCATCGGAACTGTTCGCAGTTTGAACCCAAAACGTCTTTTTCCAATATGAAGCGCCTTAATCTTTATCTGTTGTTAGCGGCATTTTTGCACGTCTTCGCCTCTGTTTTTCCCCTGAATGTCATTGGACAGTCACCAGCTGGCCCGCTTACGAATAAGGAGCTGGTCGCGCTTGTTTACCAGTTGCCGGCCCATCCTGAACGGCGCGACGAAGTGGTTGACGAAGTCCG
>JANLZV010000201.1:0-5227 GCA_031366425.1 Pyrinomonadaceae bacterium
GTCGCGCCAGGTGAGGAAATAAAGCAACTCGCGATAGTCCCAAAGCTCACGCAACCCGATCGAAGTCCAACCGGTTGGCGGATCGATATGGAAGACAGGGAGCGGTGACTGCGGGTTGGCAATTTCAGCTTGCGGGTTCGACAAAATAATAATGCAGGTCTGATAACTCGCGAGCAGTCAAACCGTTGAAACGGTTAACCCGAGTTTGTGGTCGACTGATCACCGCACTGAAGTGCGGTGTTAATGGAACTGTTCACCTCGGAAGTCTGCACTCCGAGGCCTCGTGCTCACGCTGATGCGCGTTCGCTCTCTTCCTCAACGTCGCTCCGGTAATACTGCGATCCGTAATAGCGCTGATAGTAAGAGTAATCATGCGACTGCAAGTTGACGTTGTTCAGCACGACTCCAAAGATTTTCGCGCCCACGTCGTTTAGCAGTTGCCGCGCTCGCTTCACGACGTGACGCGAACTCTTGCCGCCATGGACCACAAGTAGCACGCCGTCAACAATCGATGCGATCAAAACGCCGTCGGTGAAAGAGGTGATCGGCGGTGAGTCCACCACCACGTGAGTAAACTCCTCTTGCAGGGTCGCCATCAGGCGGCGCATCTGTTCGGAGCCAAGCAGTTCAGCCGGGTTCGGCGGAATTGGACCGGAAGTCAGCACGTGTAGCCCGGAGGTTTCGTCTTTCGATACGAGCGCCAACATCTCTGCTTCAGTTAAATCACTCGATAGCGCTGAACTCAGCCCGGCGCGCTCGGAAAGCCCGAAAATTGATCGAAGCCGTGGGCGGCGCATGTCAGCATCAATGATCACTACGCTCGCACCGGTTTGCGCGAGGCTGACCGCGGTGTTTACCGCCGTAGTTGTTTTCCCCTCACCCGGGAGACTAGACGTAATCAGCAGCGACTTCGGCGCGCGGCCCGCAGTAGACAGCAAAACCGAAGTGCGTAGGTGTCGATAAGCTTCCGCGAGTGGTGAACGGCCGTCGACATTCATTAGCAACTCTGGATTGTCGCCCGGGTTTCCGTTACGGACTTGTAATGCGCCCGGTGTGGCCAGCAAACGACGGCGACCGGCGGCGGCCGGGATCACGGCCAGGGCCGGCAGATGCAAGAGTCTTTCAACTTCGTCGGTCGAGTGAACAGTGTCGTCGAGGTATTCGAGAAACAGAGCGAAGCCGAGGCCCAGCCCGAGTGATAGAAACATCGCCATGATTACGGTCCGGGTCCGATTTGGACCAATTGGTCCATCGGGCGCGATCGCGTAGTCGATGATCGAAATGTTGTTTGGCTTGCTGGCCATGATCACGTCGTTCTCTTTAGCACGCTGCAGCAAGTTGTCCAGCAGCGTCTTATTGGTTTGAATCTCCTGTTGAATGATCCGGTAGTTGATCGCCGCTTCGTTCTGCGTCAACGTTTCGCTGCGTTGCTGTTGAAACGACTTGCGCAACGCACTTTCGCGAGCGAGGGATTGTCGATAGACAGTTTCCAGATTTGTTAATAGAGTGCTGCTCTTACGACTGCGAATCTCCTTCACCTGGCGATCGAGTTCGGCAATCTGCGGGTCGAGCTCTTTCACTTCTGGAGCTTCCTCAGTGGCGTCGACCAGTAATTGGGCGCGCTTCTGGCGCAAGTCGGCCAGCCGCGTTTCAGATTCATTTGCCTTTAGCTGATCAGCTTCGGTTAACGCGGTGGCCGCCCCGGGCCGGTTAGGATCGCGGGCCGCATTAAACTTTGATTCAGCCTCGATACGCGCGTTTTCGGCCTCGCCGAGTTGACGGTTCAACGCCCCCAGCCGTTCGACCACCGTGTTCTGGCTGGCATCGAGCGACAGAATCTGATTGTTCTTGGCGTAGTTGACGAGCCGCTCTTCGTCGCTGCGATTCAGCTGTTGCAGTTCGGCAATTCGCTTCGTCAACAGGTCGCCGGTATTCGTATTTGATTCGGTCTTCCGTTCGAGGTTGTTGTAGATGTAAGTTTCCGCAATCGCATTGACTACCTTAGCGGCCACTTCCGGATCAGTGTGCGTGTAACTGATGTCGATCAGTCGCGTCTCTTTATATAGACCGCGCGTTTCTTTCACCGGGTCCACTTTGAGCCCGCCGAGAATCGCTCCGACATAGGGCTGAAGACGTTTGGCTTCCGCGCGATCATCCTGACTGCTGACCGACGCTACCGTACTTCGCACCTGGAGATCGTCGGCTGGTTTAGTCGCCGGATTGGTGGGTTCATCTTTGCCGATCCCGCCCATGCGTTTGATGGTTTGCCAGGTGGACCGCTTCTCGGTTGAGTTACCCTTGAAAAAATTTGGGTTGTGCTCGAGGTCGAGCGTCTTTACCACGCGACGCATCAAGCCTGGACTGACGAGTATCTGGAGTTGCGTGTTGAAGTAGACCGGATCGTTTGCCGGGCCAAAAACATAAGGCGTCTTGCCGACCAGCGCTGCGTTGTTTTCCAGATCAACCTGGACTCGCGCCCCCGCCTGGTAGATGTCAGGCTTGCGGGCCACATAAATTACCGACAGCATCGTGACCAACGCCATGATGCTAACCACCAGCCACAGACGTTTCTTAATCGCTCGCCAGTAATCCAGCAGATGCACTTCCGACTCAGCATTTGGATCGACGCCGTAGTTATAAAGCGGACTGCCAGGGGCGTCGCTGGCGCGGTCGATTTCCGAATGTTGGGCGTCGCTTTTTACTAATTGTCGCGATGGTTTCATGGGTATTCCTTCAACAGGGGGATTCAAAACGAAGACCGTTGACCGATGACTAACGACCGGTGACCGTTAATGCAAAATTCCGTGGTCGGCGGTTAGCCGTCGATGGTCGCGTGCTTATGGAATCACTCGGATCGGGAGACTGGAAAGACTTTGTCCCGCGCCACCAATTAAACTCCGCATAAGGGCTTTTCCGGCCGAGGTTTGCACCTCAATGATGTCGTTTGGCAGCAGCGCTACGTCTTCCGCACGTTTCTTTTCGATCGCGTTGAGATCAACCACGATCTCTTTTCTGATCGACGAGCCTGGCTCCTGCCTGACAATCTTTACCTTGTCGCGCTTGCTGTCCTGTTTGACGCCTCCCGCCATGGCCACCGCGCGCGACAGGGTGAGGGGTTCCTTGAGCGGAATTGTCAGCGGCGTATAAACATTTCCTACCACGTAGACCTGGTCGGCATCGGGCAACGTAATCGTGTCGCCGGCTTCCAGGTAAGGGTTGGCCTTTGGATCTCCGCGCAGTGTATCGCTAAGGCGATAACTGGAAAAGGCTTCGCCGGCCTCGTCGTTGCCTACGCGGCAGATCGAACCCTGCGGCGAATGGACAATGTTAATGGTCTGGCCGGCTTTGGCAGTCGGACCCTTCGCATAACTCAACAAATCGAGCAAGCGGACGCGCCGCTGCAATTCGAAGCGACTCTGTTCATTGACAGCCCCGATGATGGCCACTTGCTTCGAACGATATTCCTTAATGAAAACATCAACCTGCGGGTTGCGGTAAAACTTCGTGTACTTCGTGGCAATCTCTTTGGCGAGTTCGCCTTCGGTCTTACAGGCGGCCTGGATTTCCCCGTCGATCAGCGGCATGCGAATCATCCCGTTTCCTTCGACGCGCACGGCATCGCGCGAAAGATTGGCGCGGTTAAAAATGCGAATGTCCAACACGTCGCCCGGACCAATCCGATAACGATCATCTGTTTCGGCCCCTCGGGTGGATGCGGCGGCGTCTGGGCCAGTATTTACAGCGACGTTTTGTAGCGCAGGCTGTTGCGCAGAACCGACTGCGACGGCACCGGCTACGAGCAGCCCAATAAGACCTGGCCGCGAAATCCACTGTTTCGAGGCACCGATGATAAATCGAATTCTACTCATTGCAAAAACTCCTCATCTACTTTTTGGCCAACCCGGACCTCCGGGACAGCAAAGCTTCACGCATGTGGTTCGGATGCGCCAGATTTAAGACGGTGTTGCTCAACATCACCAATAGCTCTTCGTGTTCCCGCTTAAACGTTCCGGTCAGGGGATGATCGTCAATCTTGGTCACGGTTCCCTCCCTGACCCACTGCCAAAACTGACTCTGCGTGGTCCAGAATTCCTTGCGATCGCGACAAATGACAAGAGCAGTCTTCTTCTTCTTTTTCTTCTTCTTGTCTTTGCTTTTATCTTTAGTAACGCTCATTTTTCCGGTTCGCCATGTTTGAAGACACTTCTGCTCTGGTCTGTTGCGGGTTCGCAGTAAACGACCCGTAAAAACAAACGGTACCCGTTAGGGAAACCTCTGTGCGAGGCAGCATTAAATTTTCAATTGCCCGTTTGCAACTTCAGTCGGCAGCCCAGCCGAAGCGTCATGAAACGGGGATTACCATCACATCAACAGTCGCGAAATCAGCTCCGCGCGGCGCTTCACTCCAAACTTGAGAAAGACGTGGCGAAGGTGAAACTTTACCGTCTGCTCTTTGACCAACAGGCGCGAGCCAATCTCCGCATTAGTCAAACCCTCAACGCAACAAAGCGCGACCTGGGCCTCGCGGCGGCTCAAGTCCTTGGTTCCCACGATTCTTTGAATTACACGCTCGAGCGAACGATTCCCGGCGTTGCTGGTCATGGCTCTTGCAAAGGCGTTTGTGCCAGTCTGTTCCGAACGGGCAACCACATCTTCGGGTTTCACGAGGCGATACGAGACCCCCTGCTCACGCACGCCATTGCGTTTCCCATTCGCTACTCCCACGCCATTCGCCTTTGCCACACGTTCAACGCAGGACTTTGCCACCAGACCTTCAAGGCCACGTCTGACCGTGCTTAAAATGGAGATGCCGGTCAGCTCCATCACCCGACGGACAGTGAACAAATTGTTTGATACGGTGGCCAGCTCCGCGTTTCCATTGAGTGGGGATTCAATTGCGGACAGCATTGCAGCATAAAGACGACGTTCAACGGGTGTGTGGCTCAAGGCGACCAACGCCATCGCGTGTCCATTAGGCGCGCGTTCGATCTGCTCGCCTAAAGGGTAGGTTTTTGGTTCGACCTCCGCGATGATTCGACGCTTCTGGGGGAACATAAATTGTTCAGAGATGATTTACCGCAGGACTTCAACTAGTAATTAAGGGTGCTGGCAGGCCTCGAACATGACCCGATAAAAATCCTGACTAACGACTTCCCGATCAAAAAGAACGTACCCAAAACTCCGATATTTCAACGAAGATTTTTGGAGTGGAGACTCGCCGGGTAAG
>JANLZV010000207.1:0-1674 GCA_031366425.1 Pyrinomonadaceae bacterium
GCGATGCCGCCGCGATTCACCTGGCTGCCGCTGACTACCCTCGAGCCGAAAAGCTACGTGGACCACCATCTGCTCTTCCACGTTTTTCAAATTCCATTTACCTGGTTTGGCGATCTGCGCGCGGGGGCGAAAATCTCCGCGACGATTTTCGGGAGTCTCGCAGTCTTTTCCTGTTACTGGCTGGTGATCCGTCACCGAATCCGTTACCCCTCCATTTGGCTGCTGGCATTGCTGGCCTGCTCGGCGCCGTTTCTGTATCGACTCAGCATGGCCAAGGCCCCGCCCTTTGCGATCATCTACCTAATCCTCGGCATTCACTTTTTGTTTACCCGCCGCTACTGGCCCCTCGTGCCACTCGGATTTATTTTCGCGTTGACCTACGACATGTTTGTGCTGCTGGTGCTGGCGACTTTCATCTGGACCGCCGTCATCGCCTGGACTGAACATCGTTTCGAATGGAGGCCGATTGTCTGGGTGTTGTTGGGGACCGCTGCGGGGTTAGTCATCAATCCTTACTTCCCGACGAATTTCGTGCTGCTCTACGAACACATGCGGGTGAAGCTGACCGCTTCTGACTTTGCCACCAAGGTCGGGAACGAATGGTATCCCTACGACTCATGGGAGTTTATCGGCAACTCACTGCTCGCCTGCGTCGCGATGCTGGTGGGTTATCTAAGTTTCGATCCGTCGGATCGGAAGCGATCACACCAGTCGTTGTTCTTTCTCGTGCTGGCTACCATCTTGATGATCATGACGGCGCGTTGGCGACGCATCGCCGAGTATTGGCCGCCCTTCGCGGTCCTCTTTGCAGCCTTCTCCCTGCAACCGTGGCTGGAAGGGGCCAGGTCATCCTTGACTCGTCTGTCGCCGGACATGCTCAGTGAATTGGAACCTTTCCTGGATCGACCGCAATCAGGCATCACGCCAAAAGACTCGGATCTCACAGGGCTCTTCCGGACGATGGGACTCGGCTTTGTGACGGCCCTGATCGCCGTGCTTCTGTTTTTCAACATCTGGGCCATGAGCCGAGATATTGCCACGAGCGCGAAGCACGACAACTATCAGGCAGGCGCCGAATGGATGCGCGCTAATGTGCCCGCCGGAGAGCGCGTGTTCAATACCGATTGGGACGACTTTCCGCGTCTATTTTATTTCGACCCGGCGCACAACTATGTGTCTGGTCTGGACCCTACTTATCTTTACGACAAAGATAAGTCTCTCTCGGAACTCTATGACGGAATTACACTCGGTCGAGAAGAAGACCCTGGTCCTTTAATTCGCGATCGCTTCGGCGCCCGTTATGTGTTTACCGACAACTCGCATGACGATTTTTTCCTGAACGCGAGGGAGAGCGGGTGGTTTGAGATCATCTATGAAGACAGCGATTGCACAATTCTGCAGATCCGTGATCAGAAGGTCGAACCACCGCCGGAGGCGCCGGAAGGCAGCGATGGTGAAGATCTGATAGCGCCGGAGACTCAGCCGAATAGTAATCCTTGAGACTCGCCTGGCAACTTGCGCTCGCGATTCCAAACCTTACGTTTTTGGATTAGTATCTAAAACAAGATGCCAATAAGAAACCTGACTTCTAACGCGCTGTTCATGACGATGCTGATTGCAGTCGCGTCGCAGTTCTCCTGTTCCACAGGCCAGCAATCCACCTCAGCAGGTGGG
>JANLZV010000255.1:0-3453 GCA_031366425.1 Pyrinomonadaceae bacterium
TCAGACGGACTGCCAAAAGGCGTGTCGATCTTGAGTTCTTCGACGTCAGTCAATTCCGGCATCTGGTAAAGTCCGCTGCCGCCGATGATTCCGATTTTTGCTTTCTGCATTTGATTTTGTTCGATTAGCCTATCCACAGATTTCGCAGATTACCCTGATCTCAAACAATTGTTGTAGCCTTCACTTCCAAACCTAACTTTCGGTCTGCGTAATCTGTGTAATCTGCGGATACACTCAGTTTTGGTAGCGCACAGCGCGCAGTTTCCCGTTTTCCTCGACAACGCGACACAGCGGCTCGTCGGGGTCGTGATAAAACAAGCAATTCCAACCCTCGCGCGCAGCCTGCGGTAAAAGTTTCTTCTTCACTTCAAGAGTTTCAACCGGGAAAAGATCGTATCCCATGATCCACGCAAACGGCACGTGGGCGCGCATCGGCACTAGATCCGCAAACCCAAATAGCGTCTGACCTTTCGAGTCGAGGCGCCAGCACTGCATTGAGCGATTGTGACCCGCAAACGTTTCCAAACGCAGGCCGGGAGCCGCGTCGTACTCGCCTTCCTTCAACTCCAACTGACCAGTCTCTGCTAGAGGCCGCCAGTTTTCCGGTAGATAACTCGCGCGATCCCGCTCCGATGGGCCATCGGCATGTGCAAGTTCGGCCCGCGACACGAAGTAACGCGCGTTAGGAAAAGCCGGCACTGCTATTCCGTCATTATTCAGAACTGTATTGCCGCCGGCGTGATCGAAGTGGAGGTGCGTGTTGATTACAATCGTTATCTCTTCAGGCCCGGCCCCAGTCACAGCTCGCAGCGACTCAGCGAAGGGACGTGAACGCCTGATACCGTACATCTCGGTATGCTTCGCGGACCACTTTTCGCCAATCCCAGTCTCGATCAGAATTCGGTCCTTACCGGTATCAACGAACACACAATTCATGTTCATGCGAATCCGGTTCTGGTCGTCTGGAGGACAAACCCTTGACCAAAGCGTACGCGGGACTACGCCAAACATTGCGCCACCGTCGAGCCAAAACTCTGTGTCCGGAACCAGCTCTACGCGATAATCACCAAACTGCATTTCGTTTCAAGAGCATCGATTGGCGCTAGCCAAAAAGAAGCGATCCACATTTCACGAAACAACCCGATAGTGCATCGGTGTCAGTTCGGTTGATTCGTGGATCGTCTCTTCAGTTAAAGCCTCATCAAGCCGGCGGCGTCTGCGTCCAGCGCCGTAGCTACTTATTCTTTTGCTGTTTTGGCTCGTTCTTCTTGGAAGCGTCGGCTGCGGGCGGCTGATGCGGATTCGCTCCCGGTTCCACAGGTTGCGGCGGGCCCGTGGGCGGCGCCTCGCTACCCGGAAATCCCGGAGGCAATCCCTCGGACTGCTGCGGTTCGGGAGCTTTCACCTGGAAATTTTCCGCCACGGAAACGTGTGAACGGCCGACGATCTCATCCAGCACCTTCTTTTGCTTTTCCTGCTCAACTGCCGCTCGCGCTTTGTCCTTGCCACTCTTGGGCGGAGCAAATGGATTATCGCCTTCGCCAGCCGCAGCGCCGATCAGAATGTGCCGGGCTTTCACTTGCTCATCGGGCTTTCCGTCTTTGGTTTCAGTCTTGCGATCTTCGAGTTTGATTATGTGGAAACCGAATTTTGTCTCCACGATATCGCTAATCTCACCCGGCTTCATTTTGAACGCGGCCTCCTCGAATTCCGGAACCATCTGCCCGTGACTAAACCAACCGAGGTCGCCACCCTTCTCCTTGGCGCCGGGTTCGGTGGAAAATTCTTTGGCCAACTTGGCGAAGTCCTCGCCGCTCTTAGCGCGCTTTAAGATCTCCTCGGCCTTCGCTCGGTTCTGCTTTGAATTGTCCAGTTCGGGATGTTGGGCCAGGTAGTCGTCCACTTCCTTATCGCTAGCCTTCATCTTGTCGGCAAGCTGCTCCTGGGCGTAGGTTTGCGCGAGGATTCGTGCTTGTTCGAGTTTGACCTGCAGATCAACTTTACGTTCCTTGCTGGCGCCTGCGGCCACTGCGCGTTGCTCGCCAATCAATACCTGGCCCAACTGACGCTTGACCTGTTTGATCTGCTCATCGGGAATAGGACCGGCAGCCAGCTGCGGATTCTTGGCCTTGGCGTCGTTGATGAACTGGTCAAACCTCGCCTGATTAGCAGGCTGTTTAAAAAAATCTTCTACTTCCTGCTCGGAAATATTCGGGGCGCCGGTGCCGAGCGTCTTGAAATAATTTTCCGCGATGACTACGGAGCGCACGAGCTCAAGCTGGCGTTTGATTTCCGGCTTATTGCCGATGCCTTTGGCGCGGGCCTCTTCGGCAACGGCCAGCAGCTTGCGCAGGTCTTCGGCAAAACTCTTACGCGCCTGGGCGTCAGCAGCCAACCGGCTCCGAATCTGCGGCGACTGGTCCTCGGCGATCAGAGTCATGTCTTCCGCAGACAGATTGCTCAGGGAATCCGATCGTCTCACTTTTACCTGCCAAAATATCAAGGCCCCGGCACAGACCACTGCGAGCCCGGCCGCTATCAATGCTTTATTAGTTGAAGTCAAAATAATTTTCCTTTCAATATGAATCTAATCGTGCTGCACCAGTTCGAGCAGCACGCCATTCGCCGATGAGGGATGAACGAATGCTACCAAACAACCACCCGCGCCACGCCGGGGGGTCTCGTCAATTAATCGCACTCCCTTTTCCTTGAAGCGAGCGAGCGCCGCGCGAATGTCTGTGACGCCAACGGCGATGTGATGGATTCCAGGCCCGCGCTTTTCCAAAAACTTCGCAACTGGTGAACTCGCACTTAAGGGCTCGAGCAGTTCGATGTGCGTTTCTCCAATCGCCAGCATCGCTACCCGCACACCTTGCTCAGCCACTTCTTCCGTGGAATCAACCCGCAGCCCCAGGGCGTCTTGCCAAATAGCCAGCGCCTCCTCGATTTGGGGCGTGGCAATTCCAATGTGATCGACTTTCATAAACAGTCCGGAGTCTGCAATCTTGGATCTCTTCTGACTTTAGTGCTTCTCGTCGAATACGGCGGAGATCGTCATCACGACTGGAACTCTAGACTCCAGACTTCATCCGCAGGATTTCTTCTACGGCAGAATAAGGGTCTCTTTGCCGGCTGGCAACTTCGCCGGCCAGGCGTTCCAATAGAACTCCTGCTGAATCCGACGCCAGAGTTTGCACTACCAGCCGCTCGCGCAACAGTTCAAGAATGCGCCAGCGCGCGATCGCCCGGCGACGATTGTCGGGCACGTGCTGCTGCAAATGGGCCTCTCGATAGCGCTGAATCGCCGCGGCCAGTTCCTCGATGCCTTTGCTTTCCGTGGCCACCGTCTTGACGATGGGAGGATGCCAAAAGTCTTCGCGCATCGCCAGTGACAAAAGCGCCTCAAGCTCTTTTTCAGTGGAGTTAACGCCGGGTCGGTCAGCCTTGTTGATG
>JANLZV010000286.1:0-1880 GCA_031366425.1 Pyrinomonadaceae bacterium
TACAAGGGCATTCGGTTGGAATGTGGCTACAGAATAGACCTGTTAATTGCTCAGACTGTCGTGGTGGAAATCAAGTCGGTTGAAGCTATTGCGCCCGTGCATGAGGCGCAGTTAATAACCTACCTCCGATTGGGCGGGTGGAAGGTGGTTTGTTGATCAACTTTAACGTGGTAGTACTTAAGAATGGAATTTGTCGCAGGGTCTTAGCGTTCCCGGAGTGATTGCTACTCTCTGCGCTTGCTCTGCGGTCACTGCGCCTCTGCGGTGAGGTTCTGTCCCAGCCGAAACGAAATGTTTAGATTCACCACAGCCGGAGAATCACATGGTCGCGCGCTAGTCGCGATCGTCGAAGGCATGCCCGCCGGAATGCCCGTTGACCTGGCGCTGATCAATCGTGAACTCGAACGCCGCCAGTGGGGCTACGGTCGCGGCGGCCGAATGAAGATTGAGAAGGACGAAGTCTCGATTCTAAGTGGAATCCGGCACGGCCTGACGCTCGGCTCGCCGATCGCGATGTTGATCGAAAACAAAGACTGGCCCAACTGGACCGAGGTGATGGCAACCGAACCGCGCGACCTCGCACCGGAAAAGTCGCGTCAGCTAAAGCGACCACGTCCGGGACACGCCGATCTTGCTGGGGGACAAAAGTTTGCCACCCGCGACCTGCGCGACATTTTGGAACGCGCGTCGGCCCGTGAAACTGCTTCACGCGTCGCCTGCGGGGCGATTGCGAAGCAACTGCTGGCAAGTTTCGGCGCCGAGGTTCGCAGTCATGTGATTCAGCTGGGAGGAATTCCGGAGCAGCCCCTGCAGTTGAGTTGGGACGAGATCAAAGCGATAGCCGACGATGCGCCACTCCACTGTGCCGACCAGCAAACGCAGGAGGCGATGATCAAGTTGATCGATGCGAAGCGCGATGCCGGAGACACGCTCGGCGGTTTGTTTGAAGTTGTAGGTCGCGGGTTCGTGCCCGGACTCGGTTCGCACACTTCATGGGATTTGAAACTCGACGGACGGTTGGCCCAGGCTTTCATGTCAATCCCCGCAGTCAAGGCTGTCTCGATTGGAGCTGGAAGCGAGGCCAGCGCGCTGCCAGGTTCCGAAGTTCACGACGAGATTGCCTATAACGACGAAACGAAAGAATTCATTCGCGAAACAAATCGCGCCGGGGGACTTGAAGGCGGCGTTACCAACGGCGAAGAGATACGAGTGCGCGGCCATCTCAAGCCGCTTTCTACCTTGAGACGCCCTTTGCGCTCGGTTGATATCGACACGAAGCAGGAACAGCTGGCGGCCTTTGAACGTTCCGACATCACGGCGGTCCCCGCAGCCGGTGTAATCGGCGAAGCAATGATGGCGCTCGTGCTGGCCGGCGCAATGCGCGAAAAATTTGGCGGCGACAGCCTTGGCGAAATGAAGCGCAATTTTGAAGGCTATCGGGAGCAGTTGCGCGGCTATTGATCTTGAAACCGGCGAACGACTCCGCCAAGGAGCGATGACTCCCAAAGTGTTGTTGTGTTCCCGCGCAGCAAGGTTTTGGTGGGCCAGTGGCACGCAGCACTCGGTTCATCGTAGAATCGTCGGCGATAATTTGAAGCGCGACATTCGACGGAATTGGAAATCAGCTAATGGCATTGATGGAAGTAGTGACCTGGCCGAATCCGGTGCTCGACAATCCGGGGGAGCCGGTCACGGAATTTGGCGACGAACTGAAAAAGCTCGTCAGCAATATGTTTGAGACGATGTATGCGGCGCCGGGAGTAGGTCTCGCGGCGGTCCAGGTCGGCGTGTCGAAGCGGTTGTTTGTGATGGACTGTTCGGGCTGCAAGGATCCGGACCAGCGTGTCGTCATGATCAATCCGGAAGTGATCCATGTAGAG
>JANLZV010000298.1:0-1767 GCA_031366425.1 Pyrinomonadaceae bacterium
ATCGTTCAGCCCTACACCATCTACCAGGAATCGGTAAGTGTACTTCCCCGGCGCCAAATCAATGCGACAGACCCACCCGCCACTCTCTTTCGCGCAGTAATTCTTAGTCTGGATCCAATTGTTGATGGATCCGTAGATGGCCACGGCCTCCGCGTCGGTGTGTCCTGCCAAAGTAAAAGTCGTATTGCCGGTACTGGGCACCGGAGGCGGCATCTTTTTCACCAGCAGATCTCCCTGACCAATATTTAGAGTGAGACCGGTGACGTTGCCTTTATCGTCTTTGATGAAGGTAAGGTGCAGATCGGGAATCTCGCTGTCAAAGAACCTCGATTCGGATTCGGGCATAAGCTGACGCAGCTTCAGAATTAAAGGCCTGACCCACAAAGAACCATCCTTCTCGCTTACATACAGGATGAAATCATGCGCGAAGCTCGGGTCGATTTCATATCGGCCAATGTACTGTTGCAAAAGAGCAGAAGGTACATTGACTTTGGTTGTTGCGAGCGCTTTTTTGGAGCTCGGAGATGGCGCGACAGGCTTTGTGAACTGCGCGGAAATTTTCGGCTCCGGTTTCAGACCGATAAGCGCTACCAAGTGACTCGCCAGTGTCCCGCGCCAATTGAATAAGCCGTGATTCCCGTTAAATTCGGTGTAGTGGACCGAGTATCCCTTGCTCTGGAGCGTGTCTCTCAAATTGCGGTTAGTCATGAGCAACGGAGGCTGGGGCGAAGGATCGCGTTGCGGAAGGAAACGCCACCACCACGTTCCTTCCAACAGTCCGGCTTCGAAGGAGAAGCGCAAAGGCAGGCGCGGGCTTGCGGCGAACTGCCGGTTCAGCCATTCCCACTCCTTTTCGCCCTCCGGCTTCCAATCGAAAGCACCCGATTGGGAAAGCACGTTGCCGAAAACCTCCGCGTGCTTAAGCCCTACGCAAGCCGCCTGCAATCCGCCCAGGCTCGTGCCGCCGATGATCGTCTGCTCCGGTCGGTCGGTCGCGTGGTAGTTGGCGCGCGCCCAGGGAACAATCTCCTGAGCCAAAAAATCGGCATACTTTGCATTGCAGGACAACTCGGGCCAGCGATTAGGATTATCCACCATCACGGCGACGATCGGCGGTATCAGACCGGCGGCGATCAAGTTATCGAGCGTAGTTGCTACCCGCGCCGTGTTCACGTAAAGACCACCGTCTGTAAGTACCAACAAAGCGTAAGGCTTCTTACCGGCAGCGTAACCGTGCGGAGTGTAAATCCAAATTGGACGTTCGTTGCCGAGGAGTTTGCTCCGGAATTTGTCGCGCTGCACTCGTCCAGTAGGAACTGTCGGACGGACGACGTTCCAAATTTGCGGCGCGGCGGAGGGCAGTTCCACCGCCGAAGTGAAAGTCACTTCATACGGGTTGAACTCGTTACCGCGCTCGGTGAACTGGTGCGCATTGAGCGGGTCGTTCCTGAGGTCGCGCGCAAAACGGGTAATGCCTCGCCACTCTTTCGGGTCGGGCAGGTTCGCCGCGAATTGATAGATGAAGCGCGCACCCTTCTGAAGCTGGAATGTTTTGTACCACAAATCAGTGTCGAGCAGCCGCGCCATTGGCTTGCTGACGTCCCCGAGGCGAAAGACGAAAACGTTCCTCGTCTCCTCCTTAGCTCGCCAAAGCATCGTTACGAGCACGTCGCGATCGTTGTCCGGTGCAGGCTCAATCATCGGCGTGCCGCGTTCGGTGATCTCTTTCCAAAAATTACTAAGCGCGTCCCGGTCACCCGATTTGAT
>JANLZV010000356.1:0-3304 GCA_031366425.1 Pyrinomonadaceae bacterium
GCGTTCTCAGGATCGAGGATTACGTTGATCCGTTCCTGTTGATAGTTCTTGACCAGTTTTGTCTTAACGCCGACCCAATATGCAAACGGCAGGAGGACCACGCTCAAGACCACGGCAGTGATGACGTAGCGCACTTTTATAGCCGACAGAAACAACACGATGATTAGAATTGGAAGATAGGTCAGCACTGAGCCGACGTCGTGTTCCAACAGGATCAGCGCGATGGGAAGAGCGAGAATCAATCCGCCGACCGCAATCTCCTTGAGACTCAGTGAGCCCGTCCGATGTCTGCCGAAATAGCGGGCCAGCATCATCGCGGTAGTGACCTTAACAAATTCCGAAGGCTGGAATTGTCCGATGCCGGGAACCCGGATCCAGGCCCGTTGCCCGTTGATCTTCAAACCAATTCCTGGGATCAACACCAACACCAGCAGCATAAGTCCAAAAATGTAGAACGCCGGTGCAATGTTGAGAAGTTTGCGGTAGTCGTTGAAAGCGACGAGGAGCATCGCCACCACAGCAATGCCTAAACCGATGAGCTGCTTAACCCAGTACGGTTCGGTTGGTTGCGCGTAACGGATTTGAACTGTGCCGAAGCAGACGATAGCGATCGCCAGAAAGGCGAGCAGCCAATCAAAATCGCGCAAACCTCTTTTTGGAATAATCGCAACCATTGATAGTTAGGAAGGCAGAATTAAGAAATCAGAATTAAGAAGTCAGAAGCTTTGTCAAACAGTCAATTTACTCGCCGCAGACTGGCGACCGACGACTGGCGACTGGTGACTGGTGACTGCCCGGCGGCGGCAATAGTCTTCGGCTGTCGATCACCTGGTTTTTTTGCTACTGGCAGCGCGCCCGGCGGTTCGCTGTTTCGGGTCTTGCGATAGTAAACGTCGTAAACTTTGCGGACTGCCGGCGCGGCGTGGTGTCCGCCAAACCCGGAATTCTCAATCAACGCGATCAAGGCGATCTCAGGTTTGTAGGCCGGCGCATACGAGACGAACCAGGAATGGTCCTTGTTCTTACCGACGTCTTTTCCCAGTCCAACCACTTGTGCGGTTCCGGTCTTGCCGGCGATATCAAAGCCGGCCATCCGAATCGCGGAGCCAGTGCCGCCGTTGTTGACCACGCCCCACATGCCCTCCACCACTGCGTGATGAATATCTTCAGGGATCGGAACCACCTTCGGGTTCGGCCGCGAAGGATCAGCGACTTCGAACCCTCTGCCAGCGCGATACTCAGCCTCGCCCGCCGCTCCAACGGGTCGCACCTCGCGCAATAGATGGGGGACATACAGTCGGCCGCCAATACCGATTCCGGAAACCGTGCGCAGCATGCTGAGCGGCGTCATTTCTTCATAGACCTGACCAAACGAAGCGAAGACCGTGTCAATGTCTTTCCACTCCTGCTGGCGTCGCTCAAGGATCGACTTGAACTCGACTGGGGTGCGGCTGGTTACCTCGTTTGGTAGATCGATTCCCGTCCGCTTGTTGAGATCAAACTCTTCGGTCATGGCATTGATCCCCTCGAGCGTCATCTTCAATCCCAAACGGTAGAAATAGCCGTCACATGAATGCGTGATCGCAGCTTTGATATCCGGCGAGCCGTGATTCCCCATACAACGGGTAAACTTATTTCCCACCTGAATGCCGCCGCCGCAAACTAGATTCGAATGGCCAAGCGTAATCGCGCCTTGTTGCAGTCCCGCAATGGCCATGGGAATCTTCCAGGTTGATCCTGGCGGATAGCGGCTTTGAATTGCGCGATTGATCAGCGGCTTGTCAGGATCGTTTAGCAATGCCACGTATTCCGCGCGTCCTTCCTTGGTCCCAATGCGTTGCGAGAAGAGATTAGGATCGAAAGTGGGTGCGGAAGCTAGCGCGAGCACTTCACCATCATTGGGATTAACTACCAGAATCACACCGCGTTTGGTGGATGATTCACGCAATTGCTCCTCGGCCGCCAGCTGCAGGTCGAGATCAATCGTCGTCACCAGATCGTGGCCCGGCTGCGGTTGTACAGTTTCGATCTCATCCTGAATGCGGCCGCGACTGTCGACGATCACTTTTCGATACCCATCGTGACCGCGCAGGGAATCGTCGTAAAACTGTTCCAGGCCGCTTTGGCCGATCACATCGCCCGGACGCAGGTTCTTATCTTTGTAAGCTTGTTGCTTCAGCTGTTCAGCGCCGACTTCTCCCACATAGCCGAGCACATGAGCGAGGAGCCCGTTGGGCGGATAACGCCGCTGCGGTTGTTGTTCGACGCGCAGCTCCGGAAATTCCAATTCGTGCGCTTCCACCCAGGCGATGTCCCCGGGATTCGCATCCTGCTTGACCAGCACGGATTCGAACGCTGGTTGGGATCCGATCTGCTCGAAACGCTCGTGAAGGATGTCGAAGTCTACCGTCAGCGCTTCTGCAAAAGGCCTGGCGAGCGAAACCAGATTTTGACCTCGCAGATCTTCACGCGACAGGATGACGTTGTAGATCGGCCGTGAGTCCACGAGGGGATTTCCGTCGCGATCAAAGATTACGCCGCGGGGTGCGAGGATGGGCAGCAGTCTGATGCGCTGATTCTGGGCGATTTCCGCGTAATGCTGACCGCGAACCAGTTGCAGGTAGTAAAGCCTGACCCCCAGCAGTGCAAGCATCAGCACCACGCAACTCTGAACGAACCAGAGCCGGATGCGAAGGTTTTGCGATGAGTCTTCGAATTTCATAAAACAGGAGGCAGAACAGAGAAGACAGAATTCAGGAGACAGAAGTTAGGAGACAGAATTTAGAGCCGTTCACCTATTTCCCCGGCGGGCTCCCTTTCGTCTCGAAGCAAAAGAGCGGCGCGTACGAGCGCGTTCGGTGAATATCGAATCGAGCAGGAACAAGGCCAGGGTGCCGGCGATTGTCGTTCCAATCAGACGGTAAGACATCGTTGGGATGAACGGCACGTTTGGAGCATTTCCCAGTGCCCGATGCCAAAAAACATAAATCGCGGAATCCAAAATTGTCGCTGCCGCTAATACGGGAATTCTCATCAGCGGGTTTTCAAGGTTAACTCGCGTGGCCACGAAGTAAATCAGATACGCGGTCAGTGTCTTGGAAAAACCACCCGCGCCGATCAGCCCGCCGCTGGCGGCGTCAACCGCCAGACCTGCAATCGTGCCCACAATCAACGCATGCCAGGCATGTCGCTGTAGCGCAATGTATACCACCACTACGAGCGGAAAATCGATATATGAAAGTGGAGACCAAACACCCCCCAGTGACAGCTGCAGAAGTATGGCGATGGCGAGCGCGGCCGCGAT
>JANLZV010000436.1:0-2440 GCA_031366425.1 Pyrinomonadaceae bacterium
GAGCGCGCCGAGGAGCAGCGTATACGGGTCGGGCCCGGCATCGTCACCGCCGGCATTGCGTGGTTCGTCAGTAATGAATGCATGTTTATCGCCGTCGCGAACCTCATTCTGTAAATTCGTTAGCGAAGTGACTACTGCTTCCCTCATTAAGAAACCTCCGACCGGCAAGTTAGAACGGCGTGGTCACATTCTGCGCCCACTCGCCGCTTGCAGTCATCTCTTTCGTACCGCTAAACTCCCTTCGCTCCAAATCCAGCAAATCGTTTTAGCGAACCAGGAAGTGAACCGCCCTGCGCGATTCATGAGGACCACGAATGAAGATTCACGAGTATCAAGGAAAAGAATTACTGAAAACGTTTGGCGTACCGGTGCCTCGAGGGATCGTGGCCCGATCAACTGACGAAGCGTTTCAGGCTGCGACGGAACTTGGGACGCCGGTCGTAGTGGTGAAAGCACAGATCCATGCGGGCGGTCGCGGCAAAGGAGGTGGCGTGAAGCTAGCCAAGAGCCCCGAAGAAGCCCGGAAGATCGCCGGCGAGATCCTTGGCATGAATCTGGTTACGCATCAGACCGGGCCAGAAGGCCGCGAAGTGCGGGTAGTTTTGATCGAAGAAGGACTGCCGATTGACAAGGAATTCTATCTGGGGATTGTGCTCGATCGCGCGTCAGGCCGCTCAGTGTTCATGGCTTCGTCTGCGGGCGGAATGGACATTGAAGAAGTAGCTGCCAACACGCCTGAGAAGATCATGAAGGAGACGATCGATCCGGCAGTAGGCTTTCGTTCGTTTCAGGCGCGAAAGCTGGCGTTTGGACTGGGAATTCCCGCCGCCCTGGTGAACCAGGCAGTTAAGTTTATGCAGTCGCTCTACACTGCTTACGAACAACTGGATGCCTCGCTGTTGGAAATCAACCCGTTCCTGTTGACGAAGGATGAACGCCTGATCGCGCTCGACGCGAAGGTCACCTTTGATGATAACGCGATGTTTCGTCACAAAGAGTTTCTTGATCTGCGCGATTTGAATGAAGAGGAGCCGCTCGAGATTGAAGCGTCGAAGTTTGACCTTAACTACATCAAGCTTGACGGTAATATCGCCTGCATGGTCAACGGCGCGGGGTTGGCGATGGCTACGATGGATATCATCAAGCTCGCAGGCGGTGAGCCGGCAAACTTTCTTGACGTGGGCGGCGGCGCTTCACAGGAACGCGTCGAGGCGGCGTTTCGGATTCTGCTGGCAGACGAAAATGTGAAAGCAGTCTTGATAAATATTTTCGGGGGGATCGTCCGCTGCGACATGGTTGCGCGCGGCGTGGTTGAAGCGGCGAAGAATCTCGGCATTGAAGTGCCAGTCGTGGTCCGGCTCGAAGGAACCAACGTTGAAGAAGGCCAACGCGTGATTCGCGATTCAGGACTTAACTTCCTGGTGGCCCAGGGTATGCAGGATGCTGCGGAAAAAGTAGTGGCTGCGGCAGCGTAGAACTAACGGACCCCCCGTATGAACCGGCGCAGAGTCATTCAGATCATCGCGACGATTAGTCGATTCGGCTTGGCGGCATTATTTCTGTTCACGGCCGCCGCGAAGCTTTGGATCCTGAAAGCGTTTGCGGTAAACGTCAGCGAACTGCTGACAGCGTCGGGCATTGATTACCATCGTTGGATGTGGCCGTTGACGATCGCGGTGATCGCCCTTGAAATCATCACCGCCATTTTGCTTTTGCTGCGACCGACAGTGCGCACCGGTGCGATCTTCGCGGCCGTGTTGCTGGCGGGCTTCGCCGGATACGCGCTTTATTACGTTTACGTGTTGCACGGCGAGCCCCTCGAATGCGGCTGTTTCGGCGGAATCATCGCCAGCCAGCTAGGCGTGAAGACTGCGATACGCAACCTCGCGCTGCTGGTGCCGGCAATGATCGTTTTCTTTAGCTACCGGCGCGGGCGCGAGTTGAGCCCCACCGAGGTTTAGGTCGGATTTTTGAAAGTTGGTTAGATAAATAATTTATGAGCATTCTGGTTAACAAAGACACTCGCCTCGTAGTTCAGGGCATTACCGGCAAAGAGGGCACGTTTCACACAAAGCAGATGGTGGAGTATGGGACGAACGTGGTAGGCGGCGTGACGCCAGGCAAAGGCGGCACTTCTCACGAAAGCATTCCGGTATTTAACACGGTGGCCGATGCCGTGAAAGACGCAGGCGCGAACGCTTCCGTTATCTATGTCCCGCCTGCGTTTGCGGCGGACGCGATCATGGAAGCTGCCGATGCTGGTATTCCCGTGGTGGTCTGCATCACTGAAGGAATCCCGACGCTCGACATGGTCAAAGTAAAAGAATACCTGAAGGACAAAGGAACGCGACTGATTGGGCCAAATTGTCCGGGGATCATCAGCCCCGGCAAATGTAAGATCGGGATCATGCCGGGCCACATTCATCGCGAAGGACGCATC
>JANLZV010000444.1:0-6233 GCA_031366425.1 Pyrinomonadaceae bacterium
CACGCTTCACGTTCCACTTTTCACGTACCCGGGACGTCCACCGTATCAATAATCCCGACAATCGCAGCGTCTACTGGCGCGTCCTTCATTCCCTGGGCCAGTCGCGCGCTCGATCCGGCTACGACCAACACCCGTTCATGAAAGCCTGCACCGACGGTGTCAACCGCCACTACGTAACCCGTCGTGTCGCTGCCATCGACGTTTACCGGACGCACGATGAGCAACTTCTTGCCGACCAAGCGTTCGTCTTTTTGGGTCGAGACGACGGTGCCAAGAATACGCGCGATGATCATGCTTAACCGCGGGTTAGGCCGATGGGAAGAGCGTCGTCAACGCTGCCGTGCGGACGCGGAATTACGTGTACGCTGACTAGCTCGCCGACGCGACGGGCCGCAGCCGCGCCGGCGTCGGTCGCGGCCTTAACGGCGGCAACATCTCCGCGCACAATTGCCGTGACGAAACCGGCGCCGATTTTTTCGTAACCGACCAAAGTAACGTTTGCGGCCTTCACCATTGCATCGGCGGCTTCGATCATGGCTACCAGACCTTTGGTTTCAACCATGCCGAGTGCTTCTTGTGGCATTCAGGTGCTCCTATTTCTACAATTAGTAAATCGTGAATGGGAATAGTAGACGACTTCTCCACCATTTACCATTCACCATTCACTAATTGCGTTCACCAAATGTTACCGGCGGAATGGGCCGCCTGCGTTAAGAGCTCGACGAGTTCTTCTCTCGTCAAAGTGATCTTTCCGGAACCGTCAACCGAAAGTGCGTCGCCGGCCTCCGCAGGCGTTGATCGGGCCGGCCGATCGCCAGTGGCACAAACCATTTGGGTGTCGTGCAAATAGCCGCAAGCCTGACAACGCGCGCTTTGGTCCAGATAACCCGCCGCTTCGCGCACGTTAATCAATTTTTCGATCGCCGCTGCCGGCAAATTCTTTGAACCACCAAGCATCCGCGAAAGAATCGCGATGCGCGCCGTGTGTTCGAGCGTTTCGAGTCGATCAAACGCCTGCCAGAGATCCGAACCGTAAGCGACCGCACCGTGATTGGCCATCAGCAATGCATTGTGATGTTTCACCAGCGGCTGCATTGCTTCAGTTAGCTCGTCAGTTGAAGGAGTGCCGTAGGCTGCGAGAGGCACGCAGCCAAGCGTCAAAATAACTTCCGAAAGGATCGGCTGATCGATCGCGAGTCCGGCGACGGCGAAAGCAGTGCCGTGTGGCGGGTGCGCATGACAAACTGCCTTGATGTCCGGACGCTCGCGATAGATCAAAAGGTGCATCGCGAGTTCGCTCGAAGCTTTCGTAGTGCTGAGCGGCTTTCCCGAATCGTCAGTCAGCGCCAGCGAGTCTTCCGTCATGCGTCCTTTGCAAGTCATCGTGGGCGTCGCCAGGATGCGCCCGTCATCAAGACGCACACTCACGTTGCCGTCCGAAGAGACGACGTAGCTGCGCTCGTATAAAAGGCGGCCAATGTTGACTATTTCTCGCCGGGCTGTTTGCTCGTCCATTTCAGTTTCTAAGTCGCTGCCGGGCGACGTGGTCACAACTCCTGTTCATTAAGCTCCGTCAGCTCTTCAAAGCGTGACTCTCGACGTCGGTTGGTAACAGCGCTGACTGGCGGCCGGGCCAAAAAATATGACAGCGATTCGAGTGAGGTTGTTAAATCGACTGTCTTAACCTTCACGTCAAGGCGAGCGCTGAGTGACGCGGGCGCAAAATTCAGCACTGCCTTGATACCTGCCGACATGATCTGATTCAAGACTCGCTGAGCAGTTCGCGCCGGCACGGCGATCACGACCACGTCAATGGATTCCTTCTTAACCACCGCGGGCATCGTTTTTACGTCCTGCACCGATATCTTTTCGTCGCCGACGCGCCGGCCAATCTTCGCTTCGTCGTTATCAAACAAAGCAACGACGGTAAAGTTAGACTTCGAGAAGCCGCCATAATTGGCGAGCGCGGTTCCCAGTCGGCCCGCGCCGACAATTGCTACCCGATGCGGCTTATCGAGCCCCAAAATTTTAGTGATATGCTCGCGCAGATCTTCGACGTAGTAACCGACCCCGCGCACGCCAAACTCACCGAAGTAGCCGAGATCTTTCCTGATTTGCGCTGAATTCAGATTAAACTGTTCAGCCAGCGCCTGCGAAGAAATGCTTTTAATTCCGGCTTCGAAAAGCGTGTTCAGACAGCGAAGGTAAACGCTCAATCGATTCGTGGTTAACTCTGAGATTTTTTCTGACTTCATCTTGAGGGACTCCGGTCGTTCCAGTATAGACCGAATATTGCAGAAACGGGGAGCGGTAGCGAACGGGTGTAGAGTTCACGATCAATCAGCTCGTCTTATTGTAACCAAAACCTCAAGCTTCGATTGCGTGACGGCATCCGCTTACTAACGCTTCGCGGTTCTGCCGCATCACGCACGACGATCGCGTTGCTGAATATTACAACGATCAACTACAATCGCGCCGTTCGAGCCGCAACTCCTAAAATTCTTCGCCAATGATTGCACATTTGTCCGGCACGCTTCTGTCCAAGCAAGCAACTTCCGTTATCCTTGATGTCAACGGCGTCGGCTACGAAATTACTATTCCGGTTTCGACGTTTTACGATCTCGAAGAGCCGGGCGCAAACGTCCAACTCCGCATCTACACCCACGTCCGGGAAGACACGCTCCAGCTCTACGGCTTCAAGACTGCTCGCGAACGCGAACTCTTTTTGCGTTTGATCTCAGTTAGCGGGATCGGGCCAAAGCTGGGGATAACCTTGCTCTCGGGCATGAGTGCCGATGAAATAATTGCCTCGATCCGCACGAATAATCTTGCGCGCCTGACCCTAATCCCCGGCGTGGGTCGCAAAACTGCTGAACGACTCGTGGTAGAACTCCGTGATAAAGTTGCTTCCCTTTCCTCCGAAGAACTCGAAGAGGAGTTGGGTCTGAAGACCCCGGCGGGTGCGTCGGTGCAAACAGAAGACGCGATGCGTTCAGATGTGCTTTCAGCGTTGCTGAATTTGGGTTACCAGAGAAGTTCGGCGGAGAAGGCAGTGACTGCGGCGGTTGATGAAGGCGGTGAAATTTCGGTGGAGTTGATTTTGCGCCGCAGCCTGCGAAAACTGGCCAAGGTGTGAAGGAAAATTGTTAGTTTGCCGGCAACTCGATCCAAACTCGCTGAAGGCGGCGGGTGATAATGTCGAAATGAGAGTTTGCGTTACGTGAATCATGTCTACTGAAGAACCCGCCCGCGTGCGCGACACGCCGCTGAGTGATGACGAACGGCAGTTTGAATCGACCGTCCGTCCTTCCAAGCTTGCGGATTACATCGGCCAACGCCAGGTGAAGGAAAACCTGCGCGTCTATATGAAGGCCGCGCGAAATCGAAAAGAAGCCCTGGACCACGTGCTGTTGACCGGCCCTCCAGGACTTGGCAAGACGACTCTTGCCCACATCATCGCCAACGAAATGGGTGCGGAATTGCGGTCAACCGCGGGTCCGGCAATTGAAAAAGCCGGCGACATCGCAGCCCTCCTGACCAACCTTCAGGAAGGCGACGTGCTCTTCATTGATGAGATACATCGGCTTCTGCCGGCGCTCGAAGAAAAACTCTATCCGGCGATGGAAGACTACCAACTCGATCTCCTGATCGGTCAGGGTGCGGGCGCGCGATCGATTAAACTTGAACTGCCGAAGTTTACCCTCGTAGGCGCAACCACGCGCGCCGGTTTGCTCACCGCGCCTTTGCGCGGACGTTTTGGAATCGTCTTTCATCTTGATTTTTACCCGCACCAGGATCTGGAAGTAATTTGCACGCGCTCAGCAGAAATCCTCGGCGTCGAGATTGACGCCGATGGAGCGCGCGAAATTGCCCGTCGTTCCCGCGGCACTCCGCGAATAGTTAATCGCCTGCTGCGTCGCGTGCGCGACTATGCCGAAGTTGATTACGACGGCCGCATAACCAGGGACGTGGCCAACGATGCGTTAAACCGCATGGAGGTCGATACGTTTGGCCTCGATGAAATGGACCGCAAACTCTTGTTTACCATCATTGAGAAGTTCAGTGGCGGACCAGTGGGACTGGGAACGATCTCTGCCTCGATCCACGAAGAAAAAGATTCCATCGAAGAAATCATCGAGCCTTATCTGATCCAAATTGGTTTTCTCGATCGCACTCCGCGCGGGCGCATGGCCACCCGGCTCGCATACGACCACTTTGGCATTACCGCCCCTGGTTCACTTAAGCCCAGCCTGTTCGATTCCCAGTGAATAATTTGTTAGGTTAGGGTCTCGTTCCCGCTAACCTCGGCAAGCCGCTTCTGAGCGAGCGCTCAAGAGCCGGTTAGGCGCGGGCCGATATCGAAGCAGATGAGAAAACTATCGTCATTTTCGCGTCATTCATTCGGCGTCCGTAATCGCGGGCCGTGGCGCTCGATCATTAGCCATACGTTCCATCAGTTTGACGAGAACGATCTCTTCACGTCTTCAGCGGCGATGAGCTATTTCGGGTTGATGGCCCTATTTCCCGCGTTGCTCCTGATGTTTGCGATCAGCAACCAAATAACGGCGGCAACGGAACTGCTGACGAGAGCGGTCGAAGTCTATCCAGGCTCGGGGAAATTCCTGCGCGAAACGATCCGTTCGCTTTCGTCGGTTGGATCAGGCGTCATCATCACCTGCGTGATCGTGGTTTTGTGGGCCGGCTCGTGGGTGTTCGCCGTAATTGAACGAGCGCTGAATAGAATTTGGGGGACGACTTCGCGTGCTTTCTGGCACGGCCGCGCGCTCACCGTCGGAATGATCGGAATAATCGGAGTGCTGCTCGCATCGTCAGTGCTGCTTACTTCCGTCGTAGTTGCTTTGCGCGAGATCGCCGGCAGGCTCTCACCCCGCCAAATGGCGCGCTATCCGATTTTGCTTTCGGTCGGCAGCGCTTTCTGGCAGGGAGTTTTTGCGATTCTGAGTCTGCTGGTCACCGTAGTGCTTTTCGTGATCATCTATCGCTTCATGCCGAAGGCTGAAGTAACCGTGCGTGACACTCTTCCGGGAGCAATCCTCGGAGGGCTACTCTGGGAACTCGCGAAATATGTTTTCGCGCTCAGCGTAAATTATTTCCACTACGATCAAATTTACGGATCGGTCGGGGCGGTAGTCGCAGTTTTAACCTGGAGCTATTTTTCAAGTTTGATCCTGTTGTTCGGGGCGCAACTTACCGCCGTGTTTCATCGCGAACATCCACACTACCCAACTCCTCCAACCACTTAACGCGTTCGCGCTCGTTGCATGCACATCTCAGAATTCGACTACGAGTTGCCCGAGGAGTTGATCGCCCAGCAACCGCTGGAACAGCGCGACGCCTCGCGCATGCTGGTGCTTCAACGCGAACAGCAAACCTGGCACGATGCGACCTTCGCGGAGTTTCCTAAACACATTCGAACTGATGACATAGTAGTTGTAAACAACACGCGAGTATTTCCCGCGAGACTGATGGGCCAACGAGATCCCTCCGGCGGACGCGTGGAAATCCTGTTGATGCGAGAAACAAAGCCGTGGGTCTGGGAGGCGCTCGTGCGGCCGGCCCATCGATTGAAACCGGGCGAACGCATTCGTTTTGGCAAGTCGAGTTTGCGCGCGGAAGTGGCGGAGAGTTCGCCGAAAGGGATGCGACAGCTGAGATTTGAAGGCGATCGGCCGTTCGAGGAGCTGTTAGCCGAAATGGGAGAAACGCCGCTGCCGCCATATATCAAGCGGCCAAGGGGAACCACTGCCGACGACCACGAGCGATATCAAACCGTCTACGCCAAAGCTCCCGGAGCAGTGGCAGCGCCAACCGCCGGTCTTCATTTCACGCCGCAGGTTCTGGAAACGTTGCGCGCTAGTGGTGTGAAGATCGTAGAAATCACTTTGCATGTCGGCTACGGCACGTTCGAGCCGGTACGAGTCGACGAGATTGAACAACATCAGGTGGGTGCCGAGTCTTTCGAAATCAGCGACTCGGCGGCCCAAGCCATCAACGAGACTCGCGTGAGCGGCGGACGCGTAATTGCAGTCGGCACTACGACAACTCGAGCGCTAGAGTCAGCTGCCGGGGTTGACGGGAAAGTGAGCGCGGGAAAGCGTCAATCAAGCCTGACCATCACACCTGGTTACCAGTTCAAGATCATTGACGGCTTGCTGACAAATTTTCACTTGCCGCGTTCGTCTTTGCTGCTGCTAGTCTCCGCCTTTGCGGGG
>JANLZV010000484.1:0-4425 GCA_031366425.1 Pyrinomonadaceae bacterium
CGCCAAACAGCCAGGAGATATCCAGAAAGTTGTCTTCGTAATTGATGATTGATTCAAGCCCGGTTTTGTCGGTTAACTCGACAACGAAAGCTGGTTCGGATGAGTCAGTCTCGCTAACGATCGGCGGGCCACCACCTGGCAGTTTCGGCTCGGGCAAAACGGCCACAACGGGGGTAACGATCGGCGTAGACCCCATTGCTGCGGCAAGCTCGTATTCTTTCTGAAGCTTTTGGAGATAGAGCGGATCGGTGACGAGTGAATGCGTCAGGATCAAGCCGGCCATGAACTTCTTCTCGGCTTGGGGAAGTTCGTTAAGGGTGAGCAGATAAGACAGCAATGAACCGAGCGCGGTCTTGGTAGGAAATTCCGGCAACACTCCAAAGTCTTCGACCTTACTTAGGATGTCGGCGGCGACAATTATCGCTGAGCCGCTGAGGTTGGTTCCTACCACGAATCTTCCCAGTCCGGACTGTTGCAACAGCAACCGACGCGCGCGCGCGCCCTCATCAGTGAACTCATATAGCCCAGCGACGTTTCCGGTTACGCGTCGGCGCTCGTCGTCTCCTAGTGTCGGCATTGCTTTCTTTGGTTGGTTGAGAAGGGATTCAGGCGACCGCGTTGGCTGCGCGCATAGGGACGCCTCGGCCTGCAGCAGGTAATCAAATGTCCTTCGCTGACGGCGCCAGGTTGTAGTCGCGGACGATTTTCTTGATGTGGTCCTTATCGACTGTTTTCAATTCCTGAATGGTAATGATTTGGCAAAGGAATCGACCAACCGGCTGATCTTCTGGCTTGTCGGCCAGAGGTGGCCAGTCGCGGAGTTGGTTAAGCACGCTATAGGCGCGAGTGCTGGTGTTGCCTTCGAAATCGATCTTCGAGCTGTAGGGCGTGAGACCTGCTTGATCTAGTTGGGTCCTCCAGCCGGTCACACCCTCATCGATGAAGAACTTTATAGCCGATAAGATCGTCACGAGTGGGCCGATCTCGGTGTCTGGTAAGCGATTACTCGGCTTCACCGTGGGCATGTTTTGGGCTTTGGTGATCAGTTCCTCGAGTTTCAACAGCTTAGGGAGCACCGATAGCCGATCGCTGTTCGCGATGGGCGGGTTTGGGACCAGGTGCGTCCAGGGTAGAAAGATCGCATCGACCGTATCTTTCTTGGCCCACATTGGCTTACCGATCGTGTCAAAAAATACATGGGCTGTTTCCAGTCCTTCGGAGACAATCAGCAGAATCTGATTGCTAAACTGAAATCTCTGAATTATTAAGCCGACACTCTGCCAAACTAATTGATCCTCCAACACCTTTCGAGGCAGGTGCAGAACCGAACGCCCGCCGGCCGTATTTTGAATTAGATCTCCCGACCCCGGCTTCAACCCCGGCATACTTTTTATGTCAACAGTCTTGATCTCAAACCCTAATTCCAATAGTGAAGCAGCCAGCAGCTCTTTCAACACTTGAGGAATTCGGAAATCCTCCAGCTTGCCGGCGATAGCTCCACCAGTTTCACCGGGATCAATTTCGAGCGGCGCAGGATTTGGGGTGAGATTGGTCAGCACCTCGCTACTCTGCGCGGTGATCTTCGCGATTCCCTGAACTGCTTCTTTTGTAGCTTCTACGAAGCCCATTGACCCTCCTTGACCAGGCCTTGATCCGGCGCCACCATCAAACTCTGGTTACCAAACGTCTTCAAGTCGTGAAAGTACTGATCCGCTAGCTCCCGCAATTCTCCTGGGTCTTGCGTCTTCAAGATTTTTTCTATGCCTTCCATTTCCACGATAGCCACCGGCAGCGACTCTTTTGTAGCGTAGGCTTCCAAACTCGGATCCTGAGCTCTGCCTGCCAAGACCAGGATGGCGTTTACTGTTTCCGTATCCTTAAGTATCGGCAGATCCAACATTTCGCGTACGGCTGGAAACTCCAGAGCCTGTGCCTTCATCAGCAAGGTCGACCCGGCGGTCCAATCCACCGGGGCCACCGAACTGCTCAAGGTCTTCACCTGAACCACTAGTGCCCGATTTTCTTTAGTGGCGACGATGTCTAAGCCGGCAACCAGTGACTGAAAAGCAGGATCAGTCACTCGTGGGGAAAACACCACCTCGTAATCCATTGCTTTCAGTAACCTGCCGACGGCATCCACGATGTCCGCGTCTTTGCGCACGCGGGCGCCCAGACCCAGGAGCCAGGCGCACGAGACATAGGGAATCCATTGAAATCCGTAGTAGGTCCAAAATCCCCATGACCTGCCTGGACGAGAAATAAGAAACAGCATCAGAAAGATTGCGGCCAAACTCAGCGCCGAATAGACCCAGGTCTTGGCTTGGCCGCGCAGCACTTGATTGTAAGAAGCGATGCGCGAAGTAACCTTGATCGAATAAAACCGGTTGGTAATATTCTGCGCGATCGCAGCGGCGATTCCGACTGCTATCATCAGGGCGACTGCAAAACTTATGTAGAAGGCTACCGAGCTCGCACTGAACCTGGGACCGTTGACCCAGATGCTGATGACCCTGATTAGCCGGGCAATCCAGTAAACGATTGCGTAAAGGTTAAACCAAATCACGCCGAGGAATCCCCAGAACGAGACTGCCGCGAGGGCGCGCAAGAGATATTCGAGGCCACTGGGTCCGTGCGCCAGCGGCAAATCGGAATCAGCTGCGAAAAAATAGACGGCCGCGACGAAGGCCCCCAACGCCGCAAAGCAGCTGAGCAACTTAAATGGTCCGAGAAAATGATTTTCCGGCGCGAGGTAAAAGATCACTGGAGCCAGCCCGACCATCGCCGCGTCTGCTATGAAAAAGGCGAGGATTAGTTTTTCGGCAATGACTCGGGGACTGTTCATTGTTTTCGGCTCTTCACGCGCTGAGACAGGGACACTCAAAGGAGTTGGCTTAAAGACAGTCGAACCAGTTTGACTGCTTGTAGGTTTTTCGCAAACGAGGGTTGGACGTTAGTTACCGTGAGCGTCCAAACGACACTACCGAACGATTAGTGCTTGATGACAGCGCCTAAAGACGCCGGGGAGTCCGAGCTGAGCATCGGACCGGTACCATTGGCCGCCCTCCAGAAATCAAGCAACGGCGGTCTCATGACCTTGGGCTGCAAACAATAGTGCCGTTGCCGCCATTAAGTCAAGAGTTTCGTGAATCCGACGTTTGTCCCGTTGCTCACCTTGGAATGCCTCACGTGGAAAGCATTGGGCCGAACATAATTCCACCGCAGCTTGGATCGCGATCGACCTCGGGGTATATTTCTTTCAGCAATGACCACCACTCTCAAGGATTCTTACGGCCGGTTGATTCGCGACTTGCGCGTGTCGCTGACAGACCGTTGCAATTTTCGCTGCTTCTATTGCCTGCCTCACGGCGAGCCGCCGATTGCGGCCAAAGAGCAAATGCTTTCCTATGAAGAAATCGAGTACGTCTGCGACATCTTCGTCTCGCTCGGCATCGACAAGATTAGACTAACGGGCGGCGAACCGATGATGCGTCGGGATATCGAAACTATTATCGAGAAACTCGCACTGCTGAAACCAAAGGGTCTAGTTGACCTGGCTCTTACCACCAACGGATATTTTCTGCCTGACCGGGCGCAGGGATTAAAAGACGCAGGTCTGGATCGGATTACGATCAGCGTCGACAGTTTGAAGCGAGATACCTTCAAACAGATGACCGGCGTTGACGTGCTTGACCGCGTGCTCGCCGGAATTGCCGCGGCCAAGGCGGCTGGCCTCGAACCGATTAAGATCAATGCCGTGATTGTGCGAGGTCACAACGAAGAAGAGGTCGCAGACTTTGCCGCCTTTGCGCGTGAACACGATGTGAAGATGCGCTTCATCGAGTTTATGCCGCTCGACTCAGGCCACGATTGGTCGCGCACCGATGTAGTCTCCGGACGCGAAATTCGGGAACGAATCAGCGAAAGATTTTCACTCACGCCAATTGACGTCGCGCGCGGTTCGGAAACGTCCTCACGTTATCGATTTACTGACGGCGCGCCGGGAGAAGTTGGGATTATCGCCCCGGTCACCGAAGCGTTTTGTGGTGCGTGCTCGCGTATCCGGCTCACCGCGGACGGCCAGATTCGCACGTGTTTATTCTCTACCGTCGAACATTCGCTGCGCGACGTCGTTCGCCTCGGCGCGTCACGTTCAGAAATAATCGACTTCATCGAAGGCGTGGTGCTGAAGAAGGAACCACGACACTACATCAACGATCCGCAGTTTGTCGCACCCTAGCGATCGATGAGCTTTATCGGCGGCTAGCCGGTTACCTGCGGCTGCGACTAAGCTGACTTCATCGCTTTAATGTCATCAAGCAACACTCGCTCGTGACCTTCCGGACTCACCTTCTGATAAACCTTCCGCAGCGTCCCTTCGGGGTCGATTACAAAAGAAGTTCGGTCCCAATACATCGTGCCCTTGTA
>JANLZV010000734.1:0-4920 GCA_031366425.1 Pyrinomonadaceae bacterium
CGTCATCATCAATGGCCGGCCGGCGGGTACGCTGGCTTTAGTCGGCCGCACGGAAAATAAAATACTCAACGTGACGCTTACTACCGGTGCACTTGGGCCACCGCAGTCGATCGTGGCCCAGGTAAATCTCGGCAGCGAAAAGTTGGAAGCGAATGTCGAGACTACGCTTACTAACGCGGACCTGACGTCGTTGTTGAAAATGATTTTGCCGCAAACGACGGTCAAGCTCACCGGCCTCGCGACCGGCACGCTGAAGTTGAACGGAAACCTGCTCGACGAAGATGGTTATTTCTCAGCCGGCGGTTTGCAGGGCGTGGCCAACTTCACGCAGCTAAGTTTCCGAGTTGAAGACGTGCAGCTCAACGCTACCTCACCACTGATCGTGCGTTTCTCGCCGCGCGAAGTAACCTTTGAAAAAACTCAGTTCACCGGTCCCGGAACCAACATCGTCCTCGGTGGCACCCTCGCGATTGCCCACGAAGGCCGGCAGAATATGACTGCCGACGGTCAGTTGAACCTCCGCGTTTTAAACGGCTTGTCGCCCGATCTTTTCCTATCCGGCACGGCGGAGGTCTCCGGCCGGGTTTCAGGTACTTACGAACGGCTGTTACTGAATGGTAACGCTTCGGTCTCCGGCGGCTCCATCTCCGCCTTGCTCGGCAATTAACGTTGGACCGTGTCCAATCTCAAAGCGCTCGTCAGGTTCACCTCAAACCAGGCGCAGATCGATACGCTCACGGGAAACATGGGTGGCGGACATGTTTCAGCGTCGGGCGGAGCGTTGCTGGATGGCTTCACCGTTTCGCGGTTCCTTTTTAACATTCACGGCGACGACGTGACGATTTCGTTCCCGGAAAATTTCCGTTCGACGGTTGACGCGGACATTGATCTCAAGGGGACGGCGCGCGAACAACTCGTTGGCGGCGTAATCAATCTACGGCGCACTGAATACACCGAAGATATCGAGCTCGCCGATTTAATTAACTTCCGTCGCGAAGAATCGATCGAACAAGGCGGCGATCTCGAGTTGACGCGGGCCACGCTGTTTAGCAACTTGCGGATTGAAGGTCGCAACGCGCTGGTAGTGAGAAACAATTTGGCCGACCTGGTGGGTTCGGTCTCGCTTCGCGTGAATGGGCCGGTAAAAGATCCGGTGATTTCGGGAAGGATCACGGCCACCAGTGGCACGCTGAATTTCCGCAACGATCGTTATCAGATCACGCGCGCGCTGATGGACCTGCCAACGCAGCCAAACGCCGATCCGATCATCAACATTCAAGGCGAGTCGCAGATCCGCGGCTATCGCGTCACTGTCGGACTGAATGGCCCCCTGTCGCAGCCGAATGCGGTCGTAAGTTCTGAACCATCGTTGCCGCAGGCAGATGTGGTTTCGCTGATTACGACCGGACAGCTTTCCACCGGCGACACGAGTACGTCAGTGCTTTCACAGTCAGGTTTGGGCACGGCCACGAGCCTGCTGACAGATGCGCTGATTAATGCTCCCGCCCAGCGTGCCACCAGCCGCCTGTTTGGCCTGAGCCGGTTTGAAATCAATCCGGTGATTGGCGGCCGCGGCGCGACTCCGGCCGCGCGGTTAACGGTGGGAAAAAGAATCAACAAGGACCTTTCGGTTACTTACTCGACGAACGTGACGTCGGATCCCAATCAGATCCTGGCGGTTGAGTATCGGGTGTCTGACCGGTTGTTTTTCATTGCGCAGTATGAACAGGTCTCCACTCAGCGACTGACTGCGCGCAGCAATAGTTTTAGTTTCGAGATTAGATTCAGAAAGCGATTTTAGTACAGGTCTAGTAATGGGCGTGGCTGAAACAGGGGTGACAAACCAAGTCGCAGCAAGGGCGCGAGCCGGACGCGCTCTCGGCTATCGCCCTGCTCAAATGGCTGCAACCGCGTGGTGCCGTTGGCTTCGCGTGGCCGGCGTTCTCTTCGCAGCCATGCTTTTCGTTTTCCCGATCGTGAGAGCGGCGTCGATCTTCGAAGAGTATGAAGGACGACGGATCAATGCTATTGAAATAACTTTCGAAGGTTCGCCACCCGACGCTGCTGCCCAGGCGGAGTTTTTGTCAATTCTAACCATCGCTCCGAACACAGATTTTTCAGCAGTTGGAGTGCGCGATTCACTGCAGGCGTTGTTTGCTTCCGAACGAGTGGCGAACGCGCGGGTAGAAGTGTTTGAAGTGGGCGCTCCGGGGACTGGCCCACTGCGGCTACGCTTTGTGATCTCGCGGCAGGTGCAGATTGGCGATGTGAAGCTGGATCTGCTGCCCCCGACCGGCACTCCGATTTCCGAAGATGAGTTACGCGCTCGACTGAACCTGACCCAACCTGGCACCAGGCTCTCAAAACAGATCATCCTGCGCAATTCCGATGAGCTACAGGTTTACCTGCGGGACCGTGGTTATTTCAACGCCGTGATTGAAACGTCGGAACAGTTGGACTCGAGCGGCACCCGCGCGACGGTTTCTTACAAGATCACTCCCGGCGAGCAATCGCGGGTGGCCGCGTTCAATATTGATATCACTGGATTTGATCCAAAGGCGGTGAGGACTTCGCTCGCGTTGCAGCCGGGTGCGCCATTCACGCGCGAAGCGTTAGGCCAGGACGTGAAGCTGGTTCGTCAGGCGTTAATCGATCAGGGATACCTTTCGCCGTTTTTGGAAGACGCCCGAGTGGAACGCGATGCAGATCGAAATCAGATCACGATCTCTTTAAAGGGCGTAGTTGGTCCAACGGTCAGTGTGGTCATCAAAGATTATGCTGTCAGCGAAAAGACCGCCCGCGAAATCCTCCCGGTCAAACGCGAAGGCAACATCGATCAGTCGGCAATAATCGAAGGCGCTCGGCGCTTACGCAACCGGCTCCAGGAAGACGGTTATTTCTTTGCCGAGGTTACGCCGATTTGCACCGTCACTCCGCCGACACCCGAGTTGGGTGAGAACGGTACTGCGGCCACTTGCGAAACGCTAAACCCTGAGACTCTGAGCGGACGCGCAGTGGAGATTCGCTACGAAAGCGAGCGCGGCCGACGGCTGAGGCTGACTGACATTCGCATCACCGGTACCAAAAAACTTACGTTGGACGATGTCTCCGCCGACCTGCGAACTCAGAAGGCCAGCGCGGTGGGCCTGATTCCGTTTCTCGGTTACGGTCGCGGTTACACGAGCCTCACCCTGCTCGAGCAGGATCGCCGCACAATCGAATCCTACATGCGGGACATTGGCTATCGACGAGTCAAAGTCACGGCGCTGCAGGGTGTGTCAGTCAACGGCGAAAGCGTCATCATTACGTTTGAAGTGAACGAAGGACCGTTAACTCGGGTCGCCGGAGCTGAGATTCGTGGTAACAAAATCTATACGGACCAAAGACTGAAAGATCAGTTGAAAACCGTGACGGGCGCTCCGTATTCGCGTTCGCAAGCTCGCGCCGACGGCGATCGCGTGCTGGCGCTTTACGCGGGCGACGGCTATCTCAACGCCCAGGTTGATTTCTCCGTGGTCGAACTGCCGAAGCAGGGTGAAGACGAACAGGTGAAGTTGCTCTACACGATTTCCAATGAAGGCGACAAGGTCTACGTCAATCGCATCGTCGTAAATGGCGTGACTGGAAGTCTCAAAGCCATGCGCACCAAGCGCGAGGCGATCTTGCGCGTGATTACCCTGGCCGAAGGAGACGTGCTGCGATCGGATCGAATCGCGGAAAGCGAGCGAGAACTCTACCTCACTGATGCTTACCGACAGGTGATTCTTCACACTGAGGCAGCCGGCGAAACCGCGTCGGGCTTTAAGCGTCGCGACGTGATCATCGATGTTGAGGAGAAGAAACCGCGGGTGATGGATTACGGCGGCGGTTTCTCCACGGACACCGGCGCGCTCGGCCTTCTGGAAATCACCAACGTTAACTTGATGAATAAACTGCGGCAGGGAGCGATGCGACTGAGGGCCAGTCGGCAGCAGCAGCGTTTGAGGTTTGAATATCTCGACCCGCGATTTGCCCGCTATGGCGCGCGAAAGTTTGCCCCACTCGGGTTGTCCCTCGAATACTCGCGCGATTCGACCGTGACGCGATTTTTCCGTTCGGCAATCGATCGCGGAACGATGGGGATCGTGCAACGGCTTGACGACAAGGGCAAGGCACTCGACGAGTTTGGCCTGCGAGTTAAAGAACCGACGATCAATCGTCTGACCGCCACGGTTGAGACCCAACGCGTGCTTGATCAAAAGACCCACTCGATTGTCTTCGCGCGCTACAGCTATGAAGACGTTCGGCTTTTCAACCTGCAGAGCTTGCTGGTGAGGCCAATTCTCGAGCCGGACCGTCGCGTTCGTCTCTCGCGGTTTGGCGCATCTTTCGTTCGCGACACGCGTGAACGTTGTGAGCGCGGCTTGCTTGGCGCGGTCAATAACCGTGATGAAGAAACTGGCGCGCCCGGAGAGATCTGTCGCTACAACCAGCTGGACGCGACGCGCGGGGCGTTTTTCAACGTCGACTACGCGGTGGCACTGCGCCAACTCGGCGGCAACATTTCCTTCAATCGGATGCAGGCGACCTACCGGCGTTATTACAAACTGAATGCATTCCGCGGGACCGTGCTCGCCGGTAACGCCACGCTCGGTCTCGCGAATCTTTTCAGCCCCCGCGATCGCAACGGCGACGGCCTGGATGAAATAGATCTAACGCTGCCCATTAGCGAGAGATTTTCTTCCGGCGGCTCAACCACCCTGCGCGGCTTTGATTTCGAGCAGGCTGGCCCACGTCAGGTTATAATTCCTGAAGGTCCTTTTTTGGACCGAGACAAGAAGCCAGTTATTTTGAACCCGTTTACGGTTCCAGTCGGCGGCAACGCGCTCGCTATCGTGAACCTGGAAGCGCGCATTCCGATTTCGAAATCGCTGCAAGCCG
>JANLZV010000515.1:0-7182 GCA_031366425.1 Pyrinomonadaceae bacterium
GGCCTGTTCCATCGTCCGCTTGTTGTGGGTGATCACAATAAACTGCGTGTTGGTGGACATCTGCACGATCTTGTCAGTGAAGCGGCCCACGTTTGCTTCGTCGAGCGGCGCGTCCACTTCGTCAAGCAAACAGAAAGGCGACGGTCGATAATGAAAGATCCCAAGGATCAACGCGAGGGCGGCCATTGCCTTCTCGCCGCCTGACAACAGCAGCACGTTTTGCAAGCGCTTGCCGGGAGGTTGGGCAATCACGTCGATGCCGGATTCCAGCACATCGTCGGCTTCGATCAAACTCATCTCGCCTTTGCCGCCGCCAAAGAGTTCCTGGAACAACTCGCCGAAGTTTTTGTTGATCTGTTCGAAGGCGTGACGGAAACGCTCGCGCGAACGGCGTTTGATTTCCCGCAACGCTTCTTCAGTAGACGAAATGCTGTCGATGATGTCCTGACGCTGAGTGCTGAGGAAAAGGAGACGCTCTTCAGATTCGGAGAGCTCCTCCAGGGCCATCATGTTTACGGCGCCAAAGCCTTCAATCCGCGCCCGCAACTCTTCCACGCGGGCGTGGGCCGAATCCAGATCAAAGGCGTCGTCGATGGGCTGTTCCCGCGCGAGCTCTTCGAGAGACTGATTCAACTCAGCTGCACAATTCTCGCGGACAAACGTGAGCCGGGCCTGAGCCTCGGCGCGTTGGACTTCAATCGCCGAACGCGAGTCGCGCACTTCGGCCGCATGCTTGTTGAGTTCAGAAAGTCTGATGGCCAGCGCATCGGCTTGCTGGCGAGCTTCTTCGAGTCGGGCGGTGAGCGCGGCAATCGCCTGCTCTTCCTCAGCGCGTTCCTGTGCGACGGTGCTCGCCTTGAATTCCAGGTCCGCAATCGATTCGCGCAGGATTTCAATGCGCTCGGTCATCTCCACCAATTCGAGACGATGACGCTCCACGCGTCCGGCGACGTCGGCAAACTCGGCTTCCATGCGCCGGAGTTCCGCAGCCGTTCCGCGTCGTCGCTCAGTCGCGGCGGCGGCGGTGACACGTTGTTCGGCAAGCGCATCGCTTTCAAGTTCAACTGCCCGGCGAGCGTCCGCCAAAATCGCAGTGATATTCGTCACGGCGTTAGCTGAAGAAATTCGCGCAGACTCAGCGGCCTCGGCATCGGTGACGACAGACTGGCGTCGACGGTCTACCTCAACTCGCTCCTGTTCAACGCGGGCGGCGTCTTCGCCAACCACACGCAGGTGCCGCTCGGCGCGCTCGATTTCGTGGGCCAACCCGGAAGCGTGTAGCTCGCGCGCCATCGCTTCACGTTCTTCGCGTCCGAGTGCTTCGTTCAGGATTACAACTGCATCTTCAAGTTCAACCAAACGTGCGCCTGCTTGCCTGGCGGCTTCTTCCGCGAGGGTCGCTTCACTCTGCAAACTCTCAGCGCGCGCTTCCAGTTCGCGTAGTTCGCGTTTGAAAGCTAATAGCCCGGCGCCTTCTTCGAGCGCACGCGCATCGCCGGCGCTGACGAATTGTCCGCTCGCTACCCAGTCGCCATTGAGGGTCACGAACACTTCGCCGGTTGCCAGCGACTTCGCCATCGCCTCGTCGAGATTGGCGGCAAGCCGCGCATTCATTTTCGCCGGGAGGGTGCGCTGCAAAACTGACACGAGTTCGCGCGGCGCTCCCAGTAGATCGGAGATTCGCAAACTTTCAGAAATCTCTTCGGCCGCGAAAGAAATCGAAAGTGCGGTCCGCTCCTCCACTTTGCAAGCGAGCGCATTCGCTTCGTCACTGCCGCCGTGAAGTCCGGCCACTAAAAAGCTTGCGCGCCCACCATTATTTTCTCGCAACCAGAGCGCGGCGCGGGTCGCATCGTCTGGAGTGGGAACTACAATCGACTGCAACGAAGATCCGAGCACGCCTTCAACTGCGCGTTCCCATTTGGCTTCGACGTTAAGCGCGTCGGCGAGCGTTCCAACTACATGGAAGTCGCGCGGGGCACTGTCGGCCGCATAAAGCATTTGCACTGCGGACGAGTAGTACGCGCGGCGCTGATCAACTTCCTGCAAACTCTCTAGCCGGTGCTTGGTGCGCGAGAATTCATTGCGCACTCGAGTCAACTCGGCATCGGTATCGCTGACGGCTTCGTGTCCCTGGACCACGGCGTGAACCGCCTGCTCGCGCTCGGCGCCGAGCGTCGCCAGGCGTTCGCGAGCGGTATTGATTTCACTACTGAAAGCATCGGCTTCGGCCTGGCGTTCGGCATGTTGGGTCGCAGCCCGTTCACCTTCGCGCGCTAAGCCTTCCGCCTGGACCGCAAGTCGTTCAAGGGTGCCTTCGAGTTGCCGGGCAATCTCACTCAAGCGCTCGGCGACGACCGTGTGGTTGAGTAAGTCGGCGCGGACAGTTTCAATTTCAGTTTCCGCGGCGGAAGCAATCGCTAACTTGGCGGCATAGGATTCTTCAGCTAAACCAAGGCTCGCCGCGCTAAGTTCAGCTTCGCTTCTGAGCCGGACGTCGTCTTCCTGCAGGCGTTTGCATTCGGCCTCTACCAGCACCAGCCGCGCAGACAAAGCCTCAATTTCCGCGTCCACTTCCTGCTTGCGCTGTTCGAGTGAAACTACCTGCTCTTCCTGATACGAACGCTCGCGACTTTGACGGTCGCGGCGAAGCACCGCTTCGGCAGCGGCAGCTCTGACTTCAGTGAGTTCGTCTTCCGTTTGGCGTGCTTGCTGAGTTGCATTTCGCGCAGCGGTCTCTTGTTGCGTCAGTTGCTCGGCAACCTCACGCTCCATGGCGCTAGCTTCTGCCAGCTTGATCTCAGTTTCTTCGAGCAGGCGGTTGAGCTTTTGATCCTCAGCCACGTAAACGTGCCGGAGCAACTCGCGCAACTCTTCGCGTGAAACCCGGTACCGGCGCGCCTTCGCCGCCTGGCGCCGGAGACTATTAACCTGTCGATCGATCTCGGAGATGATGTCGGAGATGCGGGAAAGATTTGAACGCGCGGATTCGAGACGCGCTTCGGTCGCTCGCTGGCGCACGCGAAACTTGGTAATGCCCGCCGCTTCTTCAATGATCGTGCGGCGGTCCATCGGCTTAGCCGAAAGAATCTGGCCAATTCGGCCTTGCTCAATGATCGCGTAGTGTCCACCGGCGAGTCCGGTTCCCGAGAAGAGATCTTGAATGTCGCGTAGGCGGCAAGGGCGATCGTTTAAGAGATATTCGCTTTCGCCCGAGCGATAGAGACGGCGCGTCACCGAAACAGCTTCGCCCGGAGCAAACTCGAGCGCGAGGTTACGGCGACGCCAGTGGCGCTTGTGACTCTTCGGTGCAGCGGCTATCTCGGCGACATCAGCCGGTTCGGTTGGAGTGGCGTCGACGGCTTCGGGCGACGTAACATCACTGGAAGTCGCGTCACTCACCCAGTCGCCATCGCTCCCGGTTCTGACTTCTTCTACGTCAATATCAATTACGTTGTCGTCGATTGCTTCGAGGGTGGAATCGATATCTTCAATATCGGGCTCGCTCTCAAGCACCTCATCGCGAACCATGTGCATGACGACTTCGGCCATGCCGCTCGGTTTGCGGTTTCGTGAGCCCTGGAAGATGACGTCCTGCATCGCTCCGCCGCGCAGGTGTTTGACCCGTTGTTCGCCCAAAACCCAGGCGATGGCGTCCGCGACATTGCTCTTGCCGCAGCCATTTGGCCCGACAATGGCGGTAATTCCTTCACCTGTGAAGAGAATTTCGGTGTAGTCCGCGAAGGATTTGAAACCGGTAATCTCGAGGCGTTTCAGTTTGAACATGCGAGAATCGTCTGATATTGGCCAAGCTCTGGGTCCCAAAAGCCAGAGTCTCGATAGGCGCGCACGGGTGTGCCAATATAAGAGGGACTTGCTTAGAATGTCAACTAAAACTTGAGGTTAGCTGACTTTATTGATGCAGATAGCTCCCTTACCAAAAGTGCTTAAGATTCGAGAAAAAGAGCGGCCCGCGCCTAAGCACGGGCCACTCGTTTTGTTACCGGACAGAAGCCCGCGCGAGGGCACGGGCCTCATCCGGAGTGTGATTAGGTTGACGCGAAGTTCCAAACTTGCATCGCGACATCGCGCAAGACGCCGCCAACTTCGCTTCGCCAATTTTGGGCGACCGGCGGTGACTCTCGAGTGGACTGCTGATTTCCAGTGCCACTGCCGGCGAACCGTTGCCGGTATTCCCCGGCGACCAGAAACGCCTTCACCATTTCCGCTCGCTTCACCCGTCCGAGCGCAACGCTCTCGCTTCGCACGTCTTCGCCGGCCACGCTGAACTGGTTCATCTTGTTGAGCCAGAAGTCGTATCCGGAGAAATTATTGTCAGGCGAGTCGTCAGGATTGCGACGCAGGTAGCCGTAGTATTCCATCAGCACAAAAGCCGGGTTGTACTGCTTCTGGAATACAGAGTTGCTGTTAGACACGCTGCGCAAAGCGGCCGCACGTCCCGCGGTGTCACCAGAGCCGTAAGCGCTGATAGCCGCGTTGCGTTCGGTCGCTGTCGGCGTGACCGTTGAGTTCGCAAAGAGCGTGTCAACGTAGGTCGCCGCCGCGGTCCCCATCGGGAAGGGCGTGACGAATTCAGGACGCTGCACAAACTCTACGAAGAAGGCTTGGATGTTCTGTTCCAAACGAGCATCAGCGCCAGTTTGGCCCACGATCACGCCGTCGTTCAGCAAGCGCTGGTCGCGCAGGAAAGGCGCGTATCGGGGGTTGCTCTTGCCACTGCCGAAGGCCGCCTTGTGCGCGCGGATTACGAGATAGCCGGTATTTTGAAATTCGACGGAAATAAAGAACGCCGCCGAAACGTTACTCCGTTTCTCGTCGATACAAGCCGCGTTGTTGCCACAGCCGGTAATCTGGCCAGTCCAGAAATCTTCGCCCGACTGATCGCTCGGACGGTTAAGAAAATCGTGATAGTGCTGGCAAACAAAACCACGCGGGTCGTCGATCGGATTACCCGCGGTTTCCGCCGTGTCGTCGACTATCTGAACCGTAGTGGTAGCTAACCCGCCGATAGTTGAACCGCCCGTCGGATTAGACAAGGTTAACGTGAACGACTCCGGGCCTTCCGCGTAAGCGTCTTCGCATACCAGCACGGAAACATTTTTCTGAGTGACTCCCGGTTCAAAGATGATCCGGCTGACGGCATTAGTGTAGTCGCCCTTCTGTTTGGCAGTACCGTCACTGCTACTGAGATCGACGGTAGCTCGCGTGGTATTCGTTCCGGAACGAAATACCTGGACCATCAGCTGGGTGCAGTCTTCGGTTGACGAATAGCCTGACGAGCCAAACTGAATGATCGAATTTGGCACCGGCGTCGGCGATGCCGCCGGCGTGGGTGTCGGTGTGGGCGTCACGCTGGGGGTCGGCGTGGCGGTTGGAGTTGGTGTCGGAGTTACGGTCGGGGTCGGCGTCGGCGTCGGTGACGCGTCCGGAGTTCCGAGATTGTGGATCACGAGGTTGTCGATGTACCAACCAGACTCGGCGCCGTTGGCAGTGCCGACGTCTGACGACATTCTGAACCGCAGGTAGATCGTAGCGTTGTCCTGATTGTTATCGCCGCCGGGCGCGAATTCACCCAGCGCTATGCGCACGTGATGCAAACCCTTGATACCCGAATAGGCGCGACGTCCCAGCAGCGCCGTTCCAGGAACGCCGGTGCCGGAAACATCGCCGTCAAGTTTCGAGTTGTAAGTTCCTTCGATGATGTAGTTGCCGAGATCGAAAGTAGTGGTGTTGTCTGGATACGGCGTCGCATTGAAATTTGGACCACCCTTGGCAACTTCAAACAGGCCGCCGTCAAACCTCGCTTCGGTCGAGAAGAATTGATCGAGATCCAAGATAGAGGTGGCTGTCAGATTCAACGGGCCGATGATGGCCGTGATATCGCTGTTGGCCCCGTCGGAACCCGGATCAAAATCCGGAGCGTACATGGTTGCCGAAGTAGCGCCACCGCCCAGCGGGACATTAGTGACGCGCTGCCAGGTCGGTTGATCCTCCTTCGGATCGCTTCCTGATTCCTGGAGCGGCGGCTGGAAACGCGTGTCGGCCGACGAAGACTCATAAGTCTCCAGGGCAAACGGCGTCAGTGACTTGAAAGTAGTAATAGTAGGCGCGCTATAGCGGACCAACTGATTTCCGGTGTCGTTGGTATCTTTCTTTCCGGCTGTGTTTCGTGCCTGCACGATGTAGTAGTAAATCTGTCCGAGTTGAAGATTCGTATCGGTGTACTGCATCCCGGTGACGCCCTGCGCGATGCGGTTCGCCACGGACGGTGTGAAGGTTGGCTCCTGGGTGCCGTTGCCCGGATCAACGTGTTCGACACGATAAATGTCGTAGACGCAGTCAGCGCAAGCGGTGAATACATCGCCGCTCGGATTCGGCGTGATTGCGGAATTCCATTTCAGAGTCAGGCTGGTGCCCGTCTGCGGGTCAGTGATCTGGTCCACGCCGAAGAAGGTCGGCGGCGGCGTAATTACGACGCCGTTGGAGACCAGGATGCTGAGTGTGTTAGCGGTCGAAACGCAATTAGTGTCGACGTCGCGACTGGCCCTGACCTGATAGAAATAGGTTTGCCCCCCCGAGAGATTGCTGTCCTCGTAAGAAGTTTGGGCCGCGGGAATCTCGGCGATCTTCGCGAATGGGCCGGCTGCGGTAAAGGCCCGCGTGATCGTGTATTGAGCTGCTCCGACCACCGGCACGCCGCTGTTGATCGTAATCGTAACTTTGTTCGCCGCCGAGTTGGCTAGAGCGAAGTTCGGCGCAGCGAGTGGGCCAAGCTGTTCACAGGCCGTGACGGAAGCCGGAACTGTAAAGTCCTCAACCACTGCATTGGCGCTACCCTGCGCGTTGGATGAAGTCGCGTTCGTGCCGACGCCGTGACTCGCGAAGGCACGCCAAATGATCGCGCGGTTTTCGCCACCCGTCAGTTCTTCGTCAGCCAGCAAGATGGAATCGCGGGTGGTGACGATCGACGGGTTGCAAGGCGTCAACTGCAAACCTCGCAATACGAGCGTGTCAGCTAACCGTGCGCCCTTGGCGATCGCTGTCGCGAGCGGGCCATTACGATTGCCGGCGCTTTGGATTTCCGTCGATAACAGTCCCGGACGGACGATGTGTTCGCTGGCCTTAATCGATGGCACCTGGGTTTGGGTCGATTCCGGTGGC
>JANLZV010000522.1:0-1960 GCA_031366425.1 Pyrinomonadaceae bacterium
TTGGCTTGACCGGAACGACGGACCTGACCATCCGTCCTCTTTGCATAGAGGATGCCGGTGAAGTATCTACTATGCTGCGGGCGCAGCCGACGGAATACGCGCGCTTCTTCTACGCCTTCGATTTCGATGAAGAACGGATCGCCGCGATACTCGCTCAGAAAAATAGAGACGTATACTCAGGGATGTTTTGGCGCGGCCAACTAGTTGGGATATTTATGCTGCGAGGGTGGGACGCTGGGTACGAAATCCCATCATTCGGTGTGTTCGTGGCGGAGAAATTTCGCGGCGGCGCTTTTCTGAAAGTTTCTCTTGAGGTAGCGAAACTGACTTGCCGCCTCTCGGGCGCACGGCAATTAATGGCAACGATCCATCCCGACAATGTTTCACCGCGCGGAGCTTCCAGGCTAGGCTTTGTGCAAGCCGGCAGGACCACCGAGGCTGGCAACATCGTCTATCATATGGACCTCTGATAACCGAACAAGGCGGCTATGCGGCTTCTAAAGATTGGGGTCTACTACTCAGCATATCTCAAACAGTTTTACGCGCGACATCCCGACCTCGCGGCCCAGGCTTATAACCTTCAGCACAGCGCGCTAATTCGTGATCGTTTCGGATCGTCTAACTTTTGGACCTCTGCACTCAATAAGCTTGGTTATGAGACCTCCGATCTGATCATTAACGCCCAGCCGCTGCAGAAAATGTGGGCGGCCGAACAGGGATTCAATTTTGACTCACGCAACTGGCTATTCGAAATAACCGCCGCACAGGTGAAAGCCTTCGCGCCTGACGTGTTGCTGGTAGCGGATTACGGAACCGTGACCGCGCATTTCCTGCGTCACTTAAAAGAAATTTGTCCTTCAATCAGACTGGTGCTGGGTTGGTGCGGCGCACCTTTCCGGGACGGTTCGATTTTCAACGAGTGCGACATTGTTTTATCGTGCGTCCCAGAGTTGGTGGAGCATTTTCGGAAGCTGGGCCACCGCAGTCAGCATGTGAATCACGCGTTTGAGCCGCGAGTCTTGGATCAACTTGATCAGCGAACTCCTCTCAATGCGGACATTGTTTTTCTCGGGTCAATCATTAAATCGGAAGACTTTCACACCAACCGCGAGCGACTGCTCGCGCGATTGGTTAAAGAAACCGACATCCAAATTTGGTCGGAAGCTGCCCAGTCAGCCTCCCCGGCACCGGATCTTGAAAGGCCCGCCGGACTGCCGGCTCGATCCGGCGACGGCGCAACCACCGGCGCGAGCGGTTTTCAGTGGCGTCGGCAGATTTCTTCCCTACCCCTCCTCGGCCGCGTAGCACGCCGCGGTTCTCGGTTTATTTTTGGAGGAACGAAGGCGACAATCGATCCGCTGCCGTCGATCGTCGTCGACAACGGCATCAGGCATCGGGCTCGCCCTCCGTTATTCGGCTTGATGATGTTTCAGCAACTGCATGATAGTAAGGTTGTGCTCAACACCCACATCGATATCTCGCCTGTCAATGCGTCGAACATGCGTCTCTTTGAGACTACTGGTGTTGGCGGCTGCCTCTTAACTGACTGGAAAGCCAATCTGTCGCAGCTCTTTGAGATCGACTCTGAAGTTGTTGCTTACCGCGACGCGGATGAGTGCATAGAGAAGGCGAATTATCTGCTTGAGCATGAGGACGTGCGCCGGAGCGTTGCCGCGGCTGGCCAGCGCCGGACGCTTCGCGATCACACATTCGAGGATCGGGCTGCACGGGTTGATGGGATTATTAGCGCAGCTCTGATACATAGTTAACTTCGAATACGATCTGATGAAACCGATAATCAGTGGGGAAAGCGTTAGTAAGAGTGATCAACCTGGTGCTCGCGCCGGACAGACCACGCTGCGCCAAGCGCTCACCAGCGCCACGGTTTTGAAGACCACTGCTACCGATAGCATTCGACGGTTGCTGAAGCGCCGGCCCCGCCCAGTGGCGGATTTCATCG
>JANLZV010000525.1:0-2610 GCA_031366425.1 Pyrinomonadaceae bacterium
GCCGCCGCGGCCCGCCGCCAGAGTTCGCTCGCGCCCTGATAGTGGAAGGGCTCGGTCGTTCTCATGAAGATGTCGTAACCACCGTGGTCCGTGTCTAAACGAAACTCAGCGGTCATCTTCTTGAAATAACTGACGACGTAATCAGCCTGCTCGCGTGGGCTGCGACTGGCGCGAGCTGCCGCGCGTTCGATATTGATGCCGTGCTCGTCAGTGCCGGTAAGAAAAAACGTTTCAATTCCCTGTTGTCGTTTGTGGCGCGCGATCGAGTCAGCCACGATCATCGTATAGAGGTGACCGAGGTGCGGCAGGCTGTTAGCGTAGTAGATCGGAGTAGTGACGTAGAAGGTGCTCATTTGTAACTGAAGCTCGAGGGGTCGTATCTCGGGGCTCGCTCATTCTCCGCCGGTGATTAACGCCATAGCTTCGGCGCGCGTGCGGGGATCGGTGCGGAAGCCGCCGAGGACCGCCGACGTTACGGTCTTCGCATCAGCCTTCCGCACGCCTCGCAGAGTCATGCAGGTATGGGCAGCTTCAATCACCACCATCACGCCAATCGGTTGCAGGCCTTCGAAGAGCGTCCCGGCAATGTCGGTAGTGAGCCGTTCCTGGAGTTGCAGCCGGCGCGAAAACGTTTCCGCCAGGCGCGCCAGTTTTGAAATCCCGAGGATCCGGCCGTCCCTGGGAATGTAGGCGATGTGACACTTACCCACGAAGGGTGCGAGATGATGTTCGCAGAGCGACGCAATCGAGATGTCTTTCACTATAACCATCTCGTCGTGTTTATCTCCCGGCAGTGGGACTACATGCTGCGAAGGATCTTCACGCATGCCTGAAGTCAACTCGGCATACATGTCAGCGACGCGATTCGGGGTGTCACGCAAACCGGCGCGATCCGGATCCTCGCCAATGCCTTCCAGGATCAAACGCACACCCTGAGCGATGCGCTCTAGATCGACTGGCGGCGAAGCCTCGTCGCCCTTCAACTTTGTTTCCGCTCCAGAAAACTTCGTAGCCATAAGCATTCCGACCTGCAGTTAGCGTCAGCTCTTCGCGAAAGCATTGCGCACAGTCTCTTCGACTACTCGCAACGCCACTTTCCCCGCGAGTGCCGCCGCGCGACACTGCTCATATTCCGGCATCACATTTACAACTTCGTCGCCGATTCTCGCTACTTTAACATCAATAGGGCCATAACGGGTTTCGACGCGGACAGTTTCGCGTTCGAGCGCGCGCCGGTCAACTTCATACGCGCGCACACCCAGCGTCGTCGTCTCCTCGAAGAGCAGACGCATAAACGCTTCCCGTTGATCAAGTCGGCAAAGAATAGACACGAGCACGCCGGGCCGATTCTTTTTCATTTGGGCTGCGGTGAAATAGCAATCAAGCGCACCCATTGCAAACGCGCGCTCCATAACATAACCCAACGCTTTCGGCGACATGTCGTCGATATTAGTTTCCAGCATCAACAGCTTTTGATCGCTAGTAGCGCCGCCATCATCACCGATTATCACCCGCAGGGCGTTTGGAAATTTCTCATACGTGCGAGTGCCGGCCCCGTAGCCGGACTGCTCGATCGTAAGTTGCGGCATTGGGCCAAACTCAGTGCAAACTGTCGTGATAATAGCCGCCCCCGTAGGTGTCACCAGTTCACCGACGATATCGGTTGCGTAAGCGGGAACGCCTTTGAGCAACTCGGCGACTGCGGGCGGCGGAACCGGAAAGCGTCCGTGGGCCATCTCGACGACTCCGCTCCCGACGTGCAGTGGCGAACTCATAAAGCGTTCAATCCCAAGCAACTCGAAACAGATTGCCGCGCCAACAATATCCAGGATCGCATCGAGCGCGCCCACTTCATGGAAGTGCACTTTCTCCACCGCGATGTTATGCACTTGAGCCTCCGCTTCAGCGAGTCTTCGAAAAATCCTTGCCGCGAGCTCCTTGACGCGCGACGACAGTCGAGAATCGTTAATAATCTTTTCAATTCCCGACAAGTGACGATGAGACTGTTCGGGCTCGGTAGCGACGATCGCATGGGTGGCGCTCAGACCGGAACGATCTACGATTTCGAAATCGATCGAGTAGCCGGAAACGTCCAGCAGCGCCAACTCGCGTTTAAAGACTTCAGTATCCACCCCGGCCGCGATCATCGCTCCCAGGATCATGTCACCGCTGGCGCCGGCAAAACAGTCAAAGTAAAGAGTTTTCATAACACGTGGCAGAAGCTAGTGCTGCCGATTGATGACTTGACTCAAGCTGTCAGATTGAAAAGCGATGGTATCAGAGGCGACTGGGAAAGTCTCAACAGCGACCCCAAAGGGGCAAAGTCGATGCGTCCAGTACCACGAGACGCCCTGACGATATGGTCCAGATTAGTTCGCCTGCATCACCTAAGTTATACTTGCCGCTTTTGCGGGACGTGAAGTTTATTACTGACTAGGAACTGAGAACGCAGTGACGCTAATCGAGATTCAAGATCGGCTCAAAGAACAGGTGCGGGCGGCGGCGCTCGAACTCTTCAACGTTGAGCTGGGCCAATTGAGCGCTGAGACACCGCCACGGCCGGACCTGGGAGACCTTGCGTTTCCAGTCGCCTTCGGGCGTGTCCTGCGT
>JANLZV010000740.1:0-2316 GCA_031366425.1 Pyrinomonadaceae bacterium
GTCGCAAACGGGTGCCGCGAAAACGGGTGCGTGCTGCTGGGCGGCGAGACGGCGGAGATGCCTGACTTTTATTCGACGGGCGAGTATGACATTGCCGGGTTCATCGTAGGCGTCGCTGACCGGGAAAAAATAATCGACGGCAAACGAATCGCGCCGGGCGACGTGTTGCTCGCTTTGCCGTCAGTCGGTCTGCACACCAACGGTTACTCGCTGGCGCGCAAGTTGTTATTTGAAGTTGCCGGATACGACACGAATACGCGGCTCGAACAACTGGGGACGACGGTGGGCGAATCGCTATTGCGGGAACATCGCAGTTATCTTCGACCGCTCGACGGCTTGCTCGATTCGGGCAAAATCAAAGGCCTGGCCCATATCACGGGCGGCGGGTTGACTGATAACTTGCCGCGGATCCTTCCCGAACACACGGCAGTCGAGATCGAGAAGGAAAGTTGGCCAGTGCTTCCCGTTTACAAACTCATGCAGCAGATCGGCAACGTCTCTGAAGCGGAGATGTACCGCACGTTTAATATGGGCGTCGGCATGGTGGTGGTAGTGTCGGCACAAGATGCCGATGCCGTGAAGTCGCATCTCAATGAAGCCGGCGCGGAAGTTTTTCAAATTGGATGGGTGATTGAAGGCAATCGTGAAGTCTCAATCCGTTAGCATGGGCGCTGCGACGCAGTGATGATTCGTCTGGGTATCCTTATCTCGGGCCGCGGCTCAAATATGCTCGCGCTGGCTGACGCAGTCGCCGACGGTCGCATTCCCAATGCGGTGATCGCTTTGGTCGTGAGTGACAAGGCTGAGGCCGCGGGAATTGCGCACGCCGAAGCTCGCGGCTTACCGACTCAGATCATTGAACGCCGCGGCCGTAGTCGTGAGGATCACGACCGCGAGATTGTTTCGGCGTTAAAAGATCACAGCGTCCAACTCGTCTGCCTCGCCGGTTACATGCGGTTGCTGTCGGGCTATTTCGTCGAAGCATTTCGCGATCGCATTCTTAATATTCATCCCAGTCTGCTCCCGCTGTTTCCAGGTCTCGATGCACACCGTCAGGCGCTTGAGGCCGGCGTCGAGTCGAGCGGTTGTACGGTCCACTTTGTCGACGAAACGCTCGATGGTGGACCAATCATCGCACAACGGCGAGTGCAGATTCTGGCCGAAGATACGGAAGAGACGTTACAAGCGCGCATCCTCGCTGAGGAGCACCAGCTTTACCCCGAAGCAGTTGAACTCGTGTTGTCGGGAAAGATTGAGGTTGTCGGTCGGGGCGTTTTACGCAAGAATCAGCACAATGACGATTGATGAACAACTCGCACACTTGCGCAAGGGGACTGCCGACATCATCCCGGAAAAGGAACTGCGCGCGAAGCTGGAGAAATCCGCGAAGACTGGAAAGCCTCTGCGGGTCAAGCTCGGCGTTGATCCAACGGCGCCGGACATTCACCTCGGCCACACCGTAGTAATTCGAAAGTTGCGCGCCTTTCAGGAACTTGGCCATACAGTCATCTTTCTGATTGGAGACTTCACTGGTTTGATTGGTGATCCTTCGGGTAATTCCGCTACGCGCCCACAGTTAACCAGGGAAGCGATCAACGCCAACGCCGAGACTTACAAACAACAGATCTTCAAATTGCTCGATCCAGATAAGACGGAGTTGCGCTTCAATTCCGAGTGGATGGACCAGTTGGGTTCCGATGGTTTCATTCGTCTCGCTGCCCACGTCACGGTCAAACAAATTCTCGAACGAGACGACTTTGCCAAGCGTCTCGAAGCGGAAAAGCCCATCGCGTTGCATGAGCTGCTTTACCCGCTAACGCAGGCTTACGATTCCGTCGCGCTCAAAGCCGATGTTGAACTCGGCGGTACGGACCAAAAGTTTAACTTGCTGATGGGCCGTAATCTGCAACGCGAGTATCAACAGGAAGCGCAGGTCGCCGTGATCATGCCGCTGTTGGAAGGGACGGACGGCGTACAGAAAATGTCGAAGTCGCTCGGCAACTACATCGGGATTAACGAAGCGCCGTCGGAAATTTTTGGGAAAGTGATGTCAATCTCAGATGATCTGATGTGGCGTTACTATGAACTGCTTACGGATCTGACGGTGGATCAGATCGCCTTGCTTCGCGCGAGCGCCGGGAGCGGTGAACGCAATCCTCGCGATATCAAGGTTGAACTCGCGAAGTCGATAATTGGGGATTTTCATTCGAAAGAAGATGCTGCTGCGGCAGAAGAGGAATTCAATCGGCGATTCCGTGACAAGGAAACTCCTGACCTGGTCGAGGAACGCATCCTCCCTTCGAATTACCCTCAAGG
>JANLZV010000587.1:0-7552 GCA_031366425.1 Pyrinomonadaceae bacterium
GACAAGAAGGCAATTACATTTTTGTCTGGACTTGCATATACCAATTTGAAGGTGGAACAGTGGAAAATAAAAGAGGAACAGCCGGCGCCCTGGCTGCTGCCGGCGATCAGGTCCACGTTTGGTGTCCACCTGCGCAGGGCGAAACTCGGAAGGTTGATGGGGTTGTGGCCCACCGGGATCTTGGCGAGTTTTCCCGGTCTGACTTACGCCGTGTGGATCAGATGCTGGACCAGTTCGCAGGTCCACGAAGGTTGCTGGTGCAATGGGTGCCGCATGGCTTTGGTCAACGGGCAATGAACGTGTCGTTCTGTTGGTGGCTATGGCGAAGGGGGCGAAGGGGGCGAAGGGGGCGACGGGCTAGCCGGCGTGGCGATCGAGTAGAGCTGATGGTCCATGAACCTTTTTTGGAATTCAAGAGACGTTCCTGGAGGCAAAACGCGGTAGCCCTGGTCCATCGTTTGATGACCATCATCCTGCTCCGCGCGGCGAGCCGGGTTTGGATCTCAATACCTGCCTGGGAAGAATATTGGCGACCGTATGCGCTCGGACGTAAGCTGCGCTTCAACTGGCTACCGGTGGTGAGCAACATTCCGGTGGTCAATGATCCCGAGGCGATCCGAGCAGTCCGATCTCAGTATGTTTCAACCGAAGGTTCAATCGTGGGCCATTTCGGAGCTTATGATCGGGACAACATAGAACTTCTGTTCGCGTCGGTTTCACCCCTGGTCGATAACGGCAGTAAACATGTGTTGTTGTTGCTGGGCAAAGGAGGCGAACGGGTACGCGACAAATTTATAGACCTCCACCCTGAGATGAAAGAACGCGTTCACGCAACTGGCGCGCTTGATGCGGTTGATCTTTCGCTGCACCTCGGGGCTTGTGATGTGATGTTGCAACCCTACGCTGATGGGGTGAGCAGTCGACGCGGTGGCACGATGGCCGCGCTTGCCCACGGTCTCCCCGTGATCACAACCAGCGGCCGGTTAACCGAACCGTTATGGGCTGAGAGCGGAGCCGTGGCAATAGTTCCGGTCGACGACGTGGTGGGTGTGGCGGCAGCAACGAGTCGACTATTGCCCGACGTTCACGCCCGAAGCATCATGGGCCGTTCGGCGAAAGCTCTGTATGCTGAGCGCTTCGATGTCCAGGTGATCATCCGTGCGTTGCGCGGGTAAGCTCCGCAGGCTCGTTGACTATTTCCACAATGCGAATTGCTGTTATTAACTGGACCCGGCGCAGAGTTGGCGGCGTTGAAACCTACCTCAATACGATCATCCCAGAATTAGCTCAAGCCGGACATGAAGTGGCTTTCTGGAGCGAGGTCGATGAACCCGCCGAACGCGCACAAATTAGTCTCCCGCCTGGATCACCGGCGTGGTGTGTGTCGGAGTTGGGCGCTGAGCGTGCTTTGAGAGAATTGCGCGATTGGCAGCCAGGCATCACCTACACGCACAACTTATCGAACCCAAAATTAGAAGCTGAAACCCAGCGCATCGCTCCTTCTGTTTTCTTCGCTCACGATTACTATGGAACCTGTATCAGTGGTGATAAGACATTCAAATTTCCGGTAGTGAAGCCGTGCGACCGCCGCTTCGGCTGGCAGTGTTTGGTGCACTATTTTCCGCACCGCTGTGGCGGGTTGAGTCCTTTGACGATGATGAGCCTTTACCATTTGCAATCCAGCCGTAACAAGCTCTTGCATAAGTATGACGCTATCGTGACGCACTCAAATCACATGCTGGCCGAACTGATCAAGCATGGACTGTCTCCGCAAAGCGCTTACAATTTTCCCTATTATGTTCAGCAAAGAAATCAGAACCACCTATCTCAGAAATTGAACCGTGAGACCAAGTCATCGTCTGACGTTGACCTGAAGCACCAGGATCTAAATCTTGCTAAGCAAGACTCGAAATCAGCTCTGCGATTATTGTTTTCAGGCCGGATGGAATTGTTGAAAGGCGGACACGTGTTTTTGGAAGCGTTGCCGCTCGTTGCCGAAGCGCTCCGGCGTCCGTTGCACGTGGTATTTGCCGGCGAAGGTCGCGAGCGTCACGTCTGGGAGCAACAGGCTGTCGAGCTGCATCGCCGGTTGCCGGAGTTGGAGATAAAATTCCCCGGCTGGGTCGATCGTTCCCGGATGGACCATCTCCTCGACAGTTGTGATCTGCAAGTGGTGCCCAGCCTCTGGCCGGAACCGTTTGGTTTAGTTGGCCCTGAAGCTGGGCTACGAGGTGTGCCGGCGGCGGCCTTCTCGGTGGGCGGAGTTCCTGACTGGTTGATTGATGGGGTTAACGGATACCTGGCGCCAGGCGATCCGCCAACAGCCAAGGGTTTGGCGGAAGCCATTGTTCGCTGCCTGCGCGACCCGTCGGAACATGCGAAACTGCGTCAGGGAGCGGTCACAGTAGCCGAGCAGTTTAGTATTAAGAGTCACCTCGCAGCTTTGATGGACGTTTTCGAGCACGTAGCCGCGCGTCATACCTAGCTGCTCAATCGGTTCAGTGGATTTTGTACAGTACTCTTTGCGCAAAGCGGCGCAAAGGAAAATAGTAGTACTACAAAACACGTACTGACATTCGCATGAACATCGCCTTGGTGGTCCATGATCTTCACGAGCGCGGCGGACACAGCCGGTACACCAGAATCCTGGCGGATGGACTGGCGGGCCGGCACGACGTGACCGTGTTTGCCAACTACTGCGAGCGTCCCGCCGATTCGCTTTGGGATTTTTCTCCGGTTCATGCCTGGCGCGCCAACGCTCTCTCGACTGTCAAAACATTTCCGATTGGCATGCGTTCACTGTCTTCCAGGCTGGCCGCATTCGATATTCGTCACACGCAGGGCTACTGCGGCGGCCGCCCCAATGTCGTCACCGCCCATATTTGCATGGCCGCTTATCTTGCCTCACTGCGTGATATTTCAGGGCGGAGTCGTGCGTCGCTCAGTTTGATGGCAGCGGCGGAGGAGCGTTTCTATCGCCGTTACGAGGGACACGTAATTGCGATCTCCCAAAAGATTGCCCGCGAGTTGCAGGAGTTCTATCACGTCAGTGGGCCCATCACCGTGATTCCACATGGTGTAGATTCTATTCGCTTCGACAGTGCAGGCAGCGCCGACTCAACTGACGGCGTGCGCAGCGAATTGGGGATCGACCAGGACGCAACACTGGCCCTCTATGTCGGAGACTTGACCAAAGCGCATGCGCATTTGAAAGCCCTCAGCGCCGCCGCGCCTGAAGTTGAACTCGTGATCGTTACCGCTTCAAAACAATATCGTTGGGCGGGGCGGAACGTTCATTTCGTTCACGCGACGTCTAACCTTGAGCGTTACTACACAGCTGCAGACGCCTTCATTTTTCCCACCACGTACGACGCATTTGGCATGGTGCTGCTCGAAGCGATGGCCGCTGGGCTGACAGTATTTAGTTCAAACCGCGCGGGCGCCGCCGAATTGATCACTTCGGGAAAGAACGGCTTTGTGATCCCGCTCGACGATTGGGTGGAAACTACTACCGCCAGGCTTGGCGATCGCGATTCACTACGCGCCGTTGGCGCCAAAGCTAAGGCGACGGCTCGATTGCATGATTGGTCTAGAGTCGTGGACGCAGTGGAGCAGGTTTATTTCCGCGTGGCGAAATTAGCAAGAGTAGCTAGCGAATCCGAGGGCGAAACAGGAAGTACCGGAAGGGGCGATGGAGTAAGTGGCGGCGATGATGTTGGTAAGAAGGGGTATCGTTATCAGCAATAGGGACGTCGCCTTCATTGTTAACGGCGGGCGCGAAAGTGCGATGGGATTTCGCGCCCGAGACCTGGCGGCTCGGATCTCAAAGTATGACATTCACATCGGCTATCGCTCGCAATCGAAGAGCGTTTCGATTCTTAGTTTTCTCAAATTCCTGACTCGTCTTCGGCCGGCAGCGATTTACGTTTTCGACGTTGGTTATTCCGGCGTCGTGAGCGCGGGCCTTTACAGATTAGTATTTGGAAACAGCCTGATCGTCGAAACGGGCGATGCGATTACCGAGCTGGTTCGATCGAGTGGGAGTCGCGGGAGATTAGGGCTTTGGTTGACTCGGTGGTTGGAAGCCACTGGGTTTTGGTTGGCTGACCGGGTGGTCGTGCGTGGAAGTTTCCATCAGGAATTGTTGGCGCGTCAGGGCATTGCCGCTGACGTTATCCAGGATGGCGTCGACTTGGCGCAGTTTGCCCCGATGGACGCAGGCGAGCTGCGAAAGCAGCATAAGCTCGATGGGGTGTTGACGGTTGGAGTCCTTGGTTCATCTGTTTGGAGCGAAAAGCTCCAGATGTGTTACGGGTGGGAGTTGGTCGAGACGATTGGTTTACTTGCCGACAGTAGCGGCGGCGGCGAACGCGGCGAGGGAGGCGAAGGGGGCCAAGGGGGCGTGGGAGTCAGGGGAATCATGATCGGTGGTGGTTCGGGGATACCGCATCTCAAGGCAAGATGTCGGGAACTCGGCATTGAAAACAGGATCACGTTTCTCGATTTCATTCCTTACGAACAGTTACCTCGTTATTTGAACTTGATTGACGTTTGTCTCTCGACCCAAACCAACGATGTGGTCGGGCAAGTGAGAACGACGGGAAAGTTGCCGTTGTATCTCGCGACCGGACGTTACATTCTGGCCAGCGAGGTTGGCGAGGCCGCGCGTGTGCTTGCCCCGAAGATGCTGGTGGCATACGAGGGGGTGAAGGACGAGCAGTATCCGCAGAAATTGACGAACCGGATCCGCGCAATTCTGGGCCATCCCGAAATATTGGAAGGGGCGGCGGCGAACGTGGGACTGGCCAAAAAGCATTTCGATTATTCGCTGCTGGCCGAGCGGGTGGGTAGCGTGATTGAGAAAACGATCATGGCACGAGGTGAAAAAATTTGAACCGTGCAAATCGCAACGAAGCCAATGATATTGATCGGGCAATTGCTGCCATGCTCAACGAGTATCGCGGTAACGACTGGATGCTGGGGGAACACTGGCCGTTGAATGAGCCGCACGTGCGATTGATGATTGCGGACACAATGGGGCGTTTTCCCCCCGGCCCGAATGTGCGCATGCTGGATGTCGGGTGCTTCAATGGCTACATCAGCTTTCTGTTCAGTCAGCTTGGCTATCAGGTAACCGGCACAGACATTTGTGAACTTGACGACCGTCGAGCCATTTTCAAAAAGGCTGGAATTGAGTTTAAGTCCTCGAATCTTAACGGCCTCGAACCTTTCAAGGATTTCGCATCCGAGCAGTTTGATATCGTCGTCATCGCCCAGGTTATCGAACACATTTTGAATCATCCGCTTGGCTTAATTCGCAGCCTGGCCGGCACCATGCGACAGGACGGGCTCATGATTCTGACAACGCCAAATCCTGCGACCATCATGAGCGCGCTTCGTAGCTTGCGAGGCCATTCCCTGCTCTGGGGGACCGACGATTTCATCGACGAGCCAAAGTTTGACAACAACGAGATGATTTCGAAGGGAGAGATTCACTATCGTGAGTACACGAGCGCGGAACTCCGTCACCTGCTGGAGGGGGCGGGGTTGCGGGTGGAGCTTTCGCGCTATCTGCCTCTCGGTGACAGTCGGACTCAATCACGCTTGAAGAGACTGGTGAAGAACAATTGGCTGGCGCGAAAGATAACTTCGCGACGACTACTAGCCTCAAATCATTATTTCCTGGCGCGCAAGGCTTAGAAGGTGGCGCGCGCGCATAAGGAATCAGCATCGAGAGCAGCAGGAAAGATACTTCCAGTTCTCAGCGCCAACGGCGCGAAATGCAATAGCCCAGGGCAACGCCCTGGGATCGAAATGTGACGGAGAGTTTGAAGCGCTGAAGGCGCGAAATTGGCGGTTGTGCCAGAACACCATGATGATTTCGCGCTTTCAGCGCTCGGGGTCCCCTGAAACTGGTTACACCTGGGCCGGTGGCCCAGGCTTTTACATTTCGCGCCTTTGGCGCTGGCGTACTGTTTGTTTTGAATAATCCTGCTCCACCAAACGAAACATTGCTCGCTGAAAGCATCTCCGCGCAAGATCCAGCAAACCCCGCCCGCCTGGCCATTCTTTGTGACATCGCGGAAGAGAACTGGCCCAGCATGGACCTCGTTGGTGACATGCTGTTCCAACATCTGCAACGAGACTATGCAGATTTGTTTGTCGCTGCCAGGCTGGCACCTCCCTTGCGCCGCCGATTGTCGCGCGTCGCTCCCGGTTCGCGTCAATTCTTCAATGCCGACCGACTACTGAATCGTTTCTGGGATTATCAAAGATGGTTGCAGAACCGGAAACACGAGTTTGACCTTTTCCACGTCATCGATCATAGCTACAGCCAATTGCTGCATCATCTCCCGTCTCAGCGAACCATCGTCACTTGTCACGACCTCGATACATTTCGGTCGATTCTGGAACCTCAAACTGAGCCGAGATCGCGACTGTTCAGGAAGATGATGAGAAACGTGCTCAGCGGATTTCAGAAGGCGGCCCTGGTAGCCTGCGTTAGCCAGACCACCCGCGATGAATTGCTGACGCATGATTTGTTCGCGCCCGAGCGGCTGCGAGTTGTCCACAATGGCGTTCACCCATCGTGCCGGCCAGAAGCCGATCCGGCGGCGGATTCTGAAGCAAGTCGTTACCTTAATAAAGGGCCGGAGAACCCAATCAACCTTTTGCATGTGGGAAGTACGATTAAGCGAAAAAGAATTGACGTGCTGGTCGAAACGTTTGCGGCAGTTCGGGAACAATTTCCCTGCGCGCGCCTCATTCGTGTAGGTGGCCCCTTCTCATCCGCTCAACGGGAGCTGGCCATGCGTCTCAAAGTTAAGGATGCCATCATCGTTCTTCCCCACCTTACTCGCGATGTCCTCGCCGCAGTTTACCGGCAGTCGGATTTGGTCTTGCAGCCTTCAGAGGGCGAAGGGTTCGGCTTACCTGTGATTGAGGCGATGGCTTGCGGCACCCCGGTGATCGCGAGCGATTTGCCTGTGCTGCGCGAAGTAGGTGGAGAGGCTGCCTCGTATGCGCCTGTCGCCGACGTGCCCGCATGGACCGAATCGATTGGCAGTTTACTTAACGAGAGAGCACAGCAACCTGAGGAGTGGGCGGCCAGAAAAGCATCGGGCATTGCGCAAGCAGCAAAGTTTAGCTGGGCCGCGTCTGCCCGAAAGATGGTTGGCTTGTATCAGGAAGTACTGTCAGGTTAGTGAAAAATTTCTGGCCCTCCTTAGTAGTAAACGATCCACCAAGTCACTCTAACTAAGCCCGTCGATTAACCGGTAGTGCCCCTAAGTTGAATTCTTCTTCGCGTAGTCTCCGCGTTCTCTGCGACTCGGCGGTTAATGTCGTTGCAAACACGCTCACCGCAGAGACGCAGAGCCCGCCGAGTTAACGCAGAGACTAGAAATCAAGTCACTACCATCAACCTGAATCTCGGTTGGATTCGTGGACGCAATTCTTCAGCGACCCTCCCGCAGAGACATCTAATCCATACGCGCGTTGCGAAGTCCGCGCGCGCCTCCCACCCCCCCCCCGGAAATTCGTTCATCTCACA